>JBGCDN010000346.1:0-7113 GCA_045105495.1 Planctomycetaceae bacterium | reverse complement strand
GGTAGTCCGTTTCCAAGTCATAGGCACCAGAGCTCCAAAACCGCAGGGACTCATCAACAGGTGCCATACCAACGTACTCCGTGAAGTTCGCACGCTCTCCGAACCGACCGACAGCGGGACGTTGTCGGAACTTCATTGGTTCGGCGCGATCGCTGCCTGGCCTTACGGATGGCAGATCGTCGTACGTTGGCCAACTCGCTTCGTACCACGCGCGGGGATGGGTCAGCAGCAGCACAAAGTTTGCCACGCTGTACCGTTGATTGGGCTCTAGAGCTTCGGTTGTGAGGAACTGACTCTCACTGAACCATGCGGAAGCTTCTGACGAAACGACAACGTCACACGGTGTCGTCGCGGGTTCGGGCCAATCGGTTCGTAACACCAGTGCGACACAAATCAATGCCGCGAATGCGATTCCAGTTGCAACACGTTGCATGGCTGTGCTTGATTCTGTTTCGATCTTCATGTCGTCTTGTGGCTCGCTTTCTGAGAGTTGCCCATGGAGCCGACTCAGGGCCTGAGTCGGCTACATTTCTCTCAGTCTTCCTGTTTGGCGTCGCCGCGGGCGAAGATGCTGGCGACGTATTGCAGCACGTCGGTTGCGCTTTCGTCGTTGTAGCCGTAGTGTTTGATGAGACGGGTTTTGACGATGTCGATCTTTTCCTGTGTGTCGGCGTCGACGACGTTGCTGACCAGGCTGGTGAGTTTGATCGTGTCCTTCTGGTCTTCGAACAGCTTCATCTCGAGCGCTTTTTGCAGGCGGTCGTTGGTTCGGTAGTCGAACTTCTTACCGTCCAGAGATAGCGCGCCGATGTAGTTCATGATCTCGCGGCGGAAGTCGTCTTTGCGGGTCTCCGGGATGTCGATCCGTTCTTCGATCGAACGCATGAGACGTTCGTCCGGTTCTTCCTTCTCGCCGGTGAACTTGTTGGTCACCTTTTCCTTTTGCGTGTACGCCTTCACGTTGTCGATGTAGTTCGCACACAGGCGACTCATCGCTTCTTCGTCCGCAGCGATCGCGCGTTGGACTTCGTTCTTGACGATGTCGGTGTACTCGTCTTTGACGACGGAGATTAGCTGGCGATAGTGATCCCGCAGGTCATCATCGTGGATGAGCGAATGATGTCGCAGACCGTTTGAGAGTTCTTTGAGAACCATAAACGGGTTCAGGCTGGTGGCAGCTGGGTTCACGACCAACGCGTTCGAAATTTTGTCCTGAACGTAGCGAGGCGAGATGCCGATCATGCCTTCCTGCCGAGCCTCTTTGCGAAGCTGGACGACGTTGTCGGTTGTGAACCCGGGCAGCGACTTTCCGTTGTAGAGCTTCATTTTCTGAAGCAGCGTAAGCCCCGCGTTCTTCGGTTCTTCCAGCCGAGTCAGCAGCGCCCACATGGCGGCGACGCCCAGCGTGTGTGGAGCGATATGCTTGCCGCGGACGCGTTCTTCGTTGTAGTCCTTCTCGTAGATCTTCAGTTCTTCGGTGAACTTCGTGACGTACGGGATGTCGATCTTGATCGTTCGGTCACGCAGCGCTTCCATGAACTCGTTGGACTGCAACTTGCGGTATTCCGGTTCGTTTGTGTGACCGATGATGACCGTGTCGATGTCCGTCTGAGCGAACTTCTTCGGCTTAATCTTGTGTTCCTGCGACGCGCCCAGCAGGTCGTACAGAAACGCCACGTCCAGCTTAAGCACTTCGATGAATTCGATCATGCCGCGGTTGGCGATGTTGAACTCGCCATCAAAGTTGAACGCCCGCGGATCGGATTCGCTGCCAAATTCGGCGATGCGACGGTAGTTAATGTCGCCGGTGAGTTCTGTGCTGTCCTGGTTCTTTTCATCCTTCGGCTGGAACGTGCCGATGCCGACGCGGTCCTGTTCAGACAGTGTGATGCGGCGGACGACCACGTCCTTCACGACTTGCGTCCAGTCGCCGTCGTACTTGGCCAGTTTCTCCTGGAACATGAATCGACACAGCGGATTCAAATCGCCTTTGACCTGAATTCCATAGTCGTCCGGAGCGATCTCACGGCCGTCGGTGAGAAACTCGACGACCTCCTTCCGATGCTTGACGGGAACCAGCTTCAGCGGCGCGTCGTTCATCGGCGACCATGTGATACTGCCGTCTTCTTCTTTCCACCCGTACGAATACAACGCGCCTTCGTCGGTCTTGCTGTAGCGTTCCAAACCGCGTTTCAGCAGCCGAGCAATCGTCGATTTGGAAGAACCAACCGGACCGTGCAACAACAGCACGCGGCGTTCTGATCCGTACTGCAGCGCGGCTGAGCGGAACACATTGACAACGGCCATGAGCGACCGAGTGAGTCCAAAGATGGCATCGCGACCGTTGCCATCCGGATCGTCGAAGAACGTGTACCGAATCCGACCGTCCTTGGATCCTTCGACCGGATAGGTTCCGTACGACATGATCATGTCGTACGCCCGCTGGTAGGCAGTCCGAGTGACCTCCGGCCTGGTCTTCACGATCTCAAGATAATCAGTGAAGGATCCCTGCCAGTTTTCCTGGTGGTAAGCATCAACGCTCTGCGTTTGCGAGATCTTCTGAAGAAGTTCGTTTGCTGTAACCATGAAACCACTTTCGTGTGGAGGCTGTATTGATGTTGTGGGTCAGTAGGTCGGTCGCGTTCCTGTCGGATGTGTCGTCTATGGTGTCGTTCAAATGATTGTGCTGTGACTCAAAGCGCGAGGCTGTTTAATCTTGCTTCCTTCCAATAGCGCAGCAGCGATTGGTCATTAGGTTGAGTGGTTCCCAGCCTCTGGGATGCCGAGCAAGACAGGCTGCTAGCGGTCGCCCTGACCAATCACAGGTTGTCAAAGGAAGCGGTGGGCTCTTGCGAACCCGTGCGAAATATCGCAAGCAAGTGAGCGTGGGAATTATCCGGGTGTCCACTTCAACTGGCAATAGCGCTTTCCGCCGGACTGTCGTGACTTGCTAGCCGTTTCCGGAATTGCGTGCTGTTTGCACATTTCTCCGGCCTCAGAACCGTTGTGATCGAACCACGCGATAGTGGGTTTCCGCACAGCCGCATAATCTTTAGCGCGCTAAGAGGTAGTGTGCGCGATTCACGCCGATGCCATTAGTGATCCTGAGCTTGGTGACTTACGCCCGGCTGGCCCGACAGAATCGAACCCATGCCAAGCCACAACGACAAAAACAGCCCGGATAATCCGGTCGACTACCACCACGCGACTGACGCGCGGGACTTTGTGTTTCGACCTGAGTCCTTCGATGAACGGCCACTTCGTCCGCACACACTTCAGGGCGAAGAGGTACCGATCCTCAAAGAGCCTGACGGGACCATCTGCCAAATGCGATCACACGACAAGGCCGAAGAGCTTCGCGCTACTGCCACAATTCCGATTGCAAGCTTCGCGTTTGTTGCCGCAATTGCATTGATGCCCATGCTCCTCACGCACTTCGGGCACCTGTCCCGTATGGCTCATCGTGCCCACTATGGGCTCGTAATCGGAGCGTTTGCCGCTCTGTTCGTGCAGAGATGGTATCGCTCATCCAGGCAAGTCAGACTGGATATGGAAGTACCCGATGTAGTGCTGCTAGTCGGGTCGGCGGTTGTATTCGCGATCGCGTCGCGAGTTGGTTCGCCTTGGGTTGGAACACTGTCTTGCGTTTTGCTGGCTGGCTTCTTTCTTCGACGGTTCGCATCAGTCGACAACGTCGGATATCTCGGTCCGTGGTCTTGCTTACTTCTCTTGCTACCACTGCCCGTGGGGATGGATCAAAAGCTAATTTCGTTTCTTCAGGAGTTCGCCACCGGTTCCAGCAGTCGATTGCTCGACCTCATGGGAGTGAACCATTTGGTATCGGGAAACATTCTGGAACTGCCTGGAAGCCAGTTGTTTGTCGACGAAGCATGCAGCGGCATTCAGTCGCTGTTCGCGATGATCACTTGCGTTGCGTTCTTCGCAGCGTGGACCAGAAGGCCAGCCGTTCTCGCAGTCTCTCTTGTGGCGGCCAGCGTCGTCATGTGCACGATCGTCAACATCATTCGGATTGTCATCGTCGTTCACGCGGAAGTGGCAGACATTACCCTCACCTCTGGCTGGCCACACGAACTACTCGGCATCACGATGTTCTTGTTGGCTTTGCTTCTGGTTTACTGTTCTGAGGGGCTGTTCTTGTTCCTCTTGGCTCCCATTATTAATCCGGCGACGGGAACACCAGATAATCGCTCTGCACAGCTGTGGAACAATCTCACCCAGAGTATCCATGGAGCTGTCTTCGGTGTGACAGATACTGAAAGTTCTCCGTCCCGAGGAATACGGCGACCTTGGCTAGGCATTACCATACCGCCTCAAGCGATTCGTTCGGCCATGTTTGTTGCAACAATATGCTTCGCAATTTTCGGCATGGGGCACCACGTTACGAAGGCAGATGGGAAGAAGGCTCGCCGCATTACCCAAGCCGAATCCGCCATGGTTGAACGGTCGGAAGCACTGAAGAAGTCGTCGCTTCCAGAGACGATTGGTCCTTGGAAGCAGGCCAGTTTTGAGCGTTTGAATTACAACCGGTCTGCCATCACGGACTCTGTCGCCTGGGTCTACAGATCCCCGTTCTATGAAGTCACGGTTTCGCTCGACTATCCATTCTATGGAGCTCACAACGTCAGCGATTGCTACCACATGCGGGGCTGGGATGTTCAGGAACGTGTCACAACAGAAGCGGGCTATAGCAAAGCCAAGCTCAATCGGCCGTTCGGCGAAACTGCAGTTCTGCTGTACGACGTTTTCGATTCGCAAGGCACCGTTGAACTCGAAACAGCGGGCGGACGAATTCTGGAACGTATCCGAGAGTTCGAAGACAAAAGTGAGAGACCCACATGGCAGCTACAGCTGATTGTGCGGTCTGACTTCGGACTGTCTGGAAACGACCTCCAGGAAATTGAGGCCATCTTCGTTGATCTAAGAACCAGGATTCGCGGCTTGGTTCTTGCATCTCACAACACATCAGGAGCCTCTGCGGACCAGGTTCCACTCCCCCAAGGAGGAACATCCCGATGACTGTTCCCAGCGAAGTGGGGTCCTTCGTTTCAGTCTGGTTGCGTTCTCGTCCATCACACTTGGTACGCCGTGCGGCGGCTGTTGCAGTGTTGTTGACGTTTATCGCCATCCCGGCATTCCAGGACACCCCCAAAGGAAGTTTGATGGCGAGGTATCGCAACGCGGGCTTTGCTGCGCTGCGAGAGAACGAACCGGAGAAGGCCGAGTTGTATTTCAAGCGTATGGGCCGGCTGGATTCGACCGACATGGAAGGTCGATTCGGCATGGCAATGACCGCCGAGAAACTGAACAACCTGCCTCTTGCATATCGGCTGATGACTGGCCTTGCGCATGGAGATACAACATATCCACTCGCGCATCATTGGTTGGCAGAGAAGATTCTGGAAGACCGCGGCGATGATCTTTCGGAAGACGACTTCTGGCAGGTGCAACGTCATTTGGAAGAAGCGGTTGCTGAACCAACGGCATTCGTTAAAGCCCACGCATTGCTGGGCAGTCTGCTGATGTCGCGTGGCGAGCATCATGAGGCGATTCCGCATCTGGCTGCGGTTGTTGATAGCCGACCGGAACTGAGAATCGCCTTGGCTCGAGCCTACGCTGCGACCGGCAGTCAGGAAGACGCAGGACAGGAAGTCGAACGTGCACTCGGCCACTTCCGCTCGATGAGTCTCGCATCTCCCGGAAATGCAGACTGCTGTTTGATTCGTGTTCAGTGCGAAATCATGTCAGGTCATAAGGTCACTGCAGTTCGAGTTCTCAAGCGAGCTCGGAACCGATTCCCTGAGGATGGTCGCTTCCGAGAAGTATTGGAAGACATGCACTTTGCAGAAGCCGATTCAGCCCTTCGCGCGGAGGATTTTGAAACAGCATTGCAGCACCTCGACGAAGTCATGCGACTGAATCCGGAAGCGACGGGAATCCTCGAACGGTTCGCTGTCGTTGCTGGTTCAAAAGCCAATGTGAACGACATGGCTCTTGAAAAACTTAAGAGTGTTGCAGCAGCGGGTAAGGCTCCAGCTGCCGCTCACCTGGCGATTGGCGGCGTGTTACTTCAACGGCGAGACACTGCCGGTGCGATTTATCACTTTGAAATCGGCTTGCGTCACAATCCAGACAGCGTTGCGTTGCTGAATAACCTTGCCTGGTGTTTGTCGCGTGAGGACCCGAAAGGAAACAAGCGAGCTCTCCGTCTGATTGAACGCGCGCTTGAGCGGGCAGAGGTGAACTCGAAGACGCGAGCCGAAGTCCGAGAGACTCATGGTCAGATTCTCGCGAGGATGGGACGGTTTTCTGAAGCCGCAGTCTCGCTGGAAAGCGCGTTGCCAAAGCTGACAGATCGAAGCGACGCTCACGCGACCTTAGCGCAGATTTACGATCAATTGGGACAGTCTTCGATGGCGGGCCTGCACCGGAAATCTCGAATCAGCACGATGGCCCGCAACCCAAACAGCCGCACCTCGCGCCAGTAAGGTGATCCAATGACGTTAAAACACTACGGGTTCATCGCGATCGTTCTCTGCGCCCTCATGCCGGCGCAAGCGGGAGTAATTTTCTCAGATGACTTCGACAACATCGACGCTAGCCAGTGGAGCTTAACTTCAGACGTAGGTGCGCGCGGGGCGGGCATTCAGGGATTCGACACCGGGAATGCTCTGCATTTTGCCGGATACGGAATCCGTAGTGCCACGACCATCGATCTCAATACCACGAACGGCGAAACGATCACGTTCGATTTCCGCGGTGGAAACGAAGACGTCCATGGTTCGCTGTACTGGGAAGACGTCGACAACGGTGAGAACGCCGTATTGGAGTATTCGATCGACGGAGTGAACTTCAGGCGGATCGACAGGCTGGACTTGGTTCAATTCCGCAACGATAGTCCGACAACGACATGGTTGACGTATACCGGTCAGATTCCAGACGCTGCCAAGACGGCTGCAACTCGCTTTCGCTGGCGACAGCTGCGGCATAGCGGATGGCGATGGGACGAATGGGCGATCGATAATGTCAGTATTACGGCAACACCAGAGCCATCGACCTGGATGTTGATCGGTGTCGCGGCGGCCGCTTCGGTTT
>JBGCDN010000345.1:0-6720 GCA_045105495.1 Planctomycetaceae bacterium | reverse complement strand
AACTCTGCTCAAGCCTGAAAACAAAGGTCAGCTGGTTTCTATCCTGACTTACCACGTCCTGCCGGGTGCTGTTGATGCTCGAACCGCCTTCGGTGTCGATTCTGCAGTCACCGTAAACGGTCAGGCGATTGACATTGATGCCTCGCTAACAGGGCTCAAGATTGACAACGCAAAGGTTGTTGCAACTGACATCAAGTGCTCGAACGGCGTCATTCACGTCATCGACTCAGTAATTCTGCCAGCCTCAGACAACATCCCAGCAGCTGCAACTAAGGCCGGTGCGTTCAATACTCTTCTCGCCGCTGCCCAGGCTGCTGGCCTGGTCGAAGCACTGTCTGGTGAAGGCCCACTGACCGTCTTCGCTCCGACAGACGATGCATTCGCCAAGCTGCCTGCTGGAACCGTCGAGAACCTGCTGAAGCCAGAAAACAAAGGTCAACTCGCCGCCATTCTGAAATACCACGTTGTTGCCGGCCGAGTCTTCGCTGCAGATGCGATCAAAGCTGGTTCAGCCAAAACGCTGCAGGGACAGTCAGTCACAATTTCCTACGGTGCGACTGGTGTGAAAGTGGACGGCGCGAATGTTGTTACACCGAACCTCGAAACCACAAACGGCGTTATTCATGTCATCGATGCTGTAATCCTGCCAAAGAAGATGACAGCGATGAATGCTCGCCAGATGATTGAACAGGCAATCGCTAGCGGTTCAAAGGCATTCAACTCACACGATCACGCTGGCTGTGCAGCAATCTACACCAGCACAATGCAAAGCATCATGACTAGCATGCCTGGGACAATCAGCCAGCATGAAGCAACCATGTTGTCTGGCCACATGAGTTCATGCATGAGCACAAGCTGCATGACTGAACGTTCATGGAAGCTTCGCACTGCACTGGAATCAACGTACGCAGCACTTGCGAACTAAGTTCCACGCAGTCACAGAGCCGTAACGAAGAACGGGCGCGAAACCAATTTGGATTCGCGCCCGTTTTCTTTTGTCATTCGCCCGGGAAAGTTCCCTGCTCTGCTGGACTACTTTGCAGCGACTTTCATGTCGGACTGTTTCTCTGCGGAACGACTATGTCGCAGCAAGACAGCGGTCATTTGCTCAGCCGTGCGGAATCCTTCGATGCGTTCCACTATCTGCATGTTGGGCGCGACGATCATGGTCGTAGGCAGGCTTCGAATTCCCAGTCGGCTAACGACAGACTGGTTCTTGTCAGCATCCAGCATGACTGAAACGAAGCGTCCCCGGTTGACGCTCTGAATGAAGCGGCCTTCCCGGAATGTTTCCGCTTTCATCTTCTTACAGTAGGTGCACCAGTCGGCACCGATCGTAACCAGCATCGGTCGTTGCTGAGCTTTCGCAAAGTCTGCGGCTCGACGAAGATCCGATTGCCATTGAACCACGTTGGGAGTTCGAGTGCTTGTGTAGTTGTACTGAGTTCCCAGTTGGCCATTTGATGGGTAGCGGAGATCTGGATAGTCGCTTCTTCGTGGGCGAAGGTCACCACCGCGGAAGTCGCCACCACGAAGGTCGCCACCACGGAAGTCACGAGTCCGATCGTCGCTGCGGCCGAAGCCGTCGTAGTCGCGCCTTGGAGTGCGAAGTTCGTCCGAACGGGGGCCATAATTTGTTCCGCGTCGGAAGTCATCTTGTGGGAAACCGGTTCCACTCAAATCGCATCGACACCGCGGATCATTGCAGTCGCGGCAAACAGAATCGTACCGCCCTGCTCCGTAGCCACGATAGTTGGTGTCTCGATAGTTCGTGTAGTAGGAATCGCGATTTGTTCTGCCATAGGTTCGACCGCAGTCACGGCAGACGTCTTCAAAGGAAGTGACGCCGTTGGTGTATCCAATCGGCGATCGGTAGCTGGTGTAGCCGTCGTTGGCTGGATAGTCCCTCGTGTAGCCCGGCGTTCGCTGTTGGCCGTAGCCGGTTCTGCACGACTGCGCCTGAGCGAAGTCGCTGATGAAGAAGGCGGCAGCGATGGTGAGTAGTGTCTGCAGTTTGCTCATGTGATTCTCCTCGAAACAAGAGTCTTCGATTCGTATCGCGTCGCAGTCCTCTCTCCCGGATCCACGATTTGATTTCTGAACAACACAAACGCACCTGGTGTGCCACAATCGCCACCTTGTAACTTGGGGTACGAAATAGAGCCGCTTTGTAAGAATGGGTGGGCCATGCGGGCTGTTTTAAGTAAATTTTGCACTCGAGTTTTCGGCGAATTTCGCGACTTTGTGACTATTGACTCACGTTTCAATGTCAATCTGATCACAGGCAAAAGTTGATTCGTCGTGGATCATTTACAAGAAGAGGGCCGGACTAACGAACTGCCAGTAGCTGAAATGACTTAGATGCAAAAGCCTGAAGAACCTTGAACGCTGTGGTGGTCTGCGGCGTCTGATATCCTGAACCACGCAAGACTGGTTCCTGCCGAGTTTCCAAGAATCTGTTTGGTCCCCTCTCATGCTCCCCAGTGGTGGAGTGTGGTGGCGGCGACGGAGAAAACATTGCTGTTCAAATTAAGCCGAATCGCAATCGCAATCGCAATCGGAGTCGTGCTCACAGCGACTCAATGCCGGGCGCAGGTGGATACGGAATCTCATCGACGTTTGGAACGCGGTCGAATGGGAACCAGCGCCTTGCAGATGCGATTGGAACTCATGCAACGTCTGCAACAGATCGCGAAGGACCGCCAGCAGCGAGGTCAGCCGCCGTTGGACTTGAAGCGTCTGCCGAAGAATGTTCGAGACCAGATTGAAAAGATCCAGCAGCAAGACGACGAACTGCGGAAGCAACTCGATCAGGCTCAGAAGGGAACGCGGTCTGATGGGTCGCCGCAGCCGAATGATTCAGCCTCCCCTGCTCCGCCGTCTTCGGACAGGTCACAACGTCAGAATCGAGATGATAAGGGAAGTCGACGAATCGACCCCAGCGATCCACGAAGCATGGGCAAGGCGTTACAGGACTTTCAGGAATGGCAGCGTCAACGCTCGAAACGCTCGGGTAGTCCACGTTCTTCGAACCCTCAATCGAATCCAGGCGACCAGCGAGGCTCGAACCGGGAAGACGGCAATCCGTCCGAACGGCCACTATTCCCTAACGACGGCTTCGACATTTCCAAGTATCTCGATCGGCTAGGCGCTTCAAAACAGAATTCAAAGTCCGGCAAAGCAACGCGTAGTAATCGCGGAAGATCCAAGGCGTCGAAATCTGGCAATGCCGAACCTCAAAGCAAAGGCGGTAAGAAGCCAAACCTCCGGAAGCTCTGGAAGCAAGCTACCGAAGCAGGCAAGGTGAAGTCGGGGCAACCGAAGAATCGTGTTCAGCTATCTGGCGAAGGTGTCGGGCAAGAACCAAAATTGCCGGCCGGTTCGCCGCCCTCGCCAAATAGTCGGACACCAGCCGGTGGTAAGGCTCCTGGCTCCAGCGACATAGGCGAAGGTGTTTTCGGCGACGCCTTGCGGCGCACGTTAGACGGGTCTGCTGAGTACATCGGCGACCTTGCGAAGAACTACCGCAAGCCACAAGGCGGCGAACAACCTGCCCCGCGTAGGCGAGGTGGCGGTGGTTTGCTGCGTGATATGGGTCGGAAAACTGGCGAGCTGTTTGGTGGTTCGAATGGACCGCAAACGGGACGCGGCAGTAGCCTGTCGATGCCTGAAGCACCGAGTCCTACGTCCTTGTTGCCATTCGCAATTGGGTTGGCTCTGATTGGCATCGCATGGTTCTTCATGCGGACGTTGGGCGGTTCCTCGCCGTCCCCAGTTCTTGTTGGTTCGGTTCCGCCATCGATGCCGCCACAAATCGATTCGAGGCAGGACGTGATTGATGCGTTTCATTACATCGCTTCAGAATCGCCAGCGGTTCAGGGGAACTGGTGGACTCACTCGCGCGTCGCCAGAGCCTTACGGAAATTCATGCCGCAAAGAGACGACGCTGTTGCGGAACTGACCCGCGTTTACGAAACCGCACGTTACCTGCCACCGGATGAGAAACTAACGCCACAGCAGCTTCAGTCGGCCCGAGCCGCAGTTGAACGGTGTAAGCCATGAGCCGCATCTTGGTTCAAGTGTTGGCTGTGGTTGGGTTAGTTGGAACAGTGTTTGCGCAGGATGCGCTGGATCCTGCCAACAACATCAATCCGTATGGTTTCGAGTTCGCTCAGTTCCTGGCCGAACGATCGCCGATGGAAATGACGTCTATCGGCGACGCGCTCGCGAAGCCCAAAGATTCCGTCTTGGTTTTGTTGGGGGACATCCCTTTAAGTTATCAGTCGCGGGTCTTTCAGTTCATTGATGCCGGCGGAGCCGCCTTGGTCGCCAGTGATCAGGATGTGAATTGTGACTTTGTTTCGACGAGGTCAGGACCAGTGTTCGTGAGAGATCCGGATGCACGCTACCAGGGCCACAACGATTGTTTTGCGGTGAAGCCGAAACCACATGAACTTACTACTGGGATCCGGGAGATCGTATTCAATCGATCGGGTACCTTCAGGCGTTGGACACGACGTCAAAATGCAAAGTGGTCGATTCTCGCTTCCGCGCCAGGTCGCGACGTACCTGTCCTTGGCGTTTACGAACAGGGGACGGCCAGGTTGGTGATGATGGCAGACCACAGTCCATTCACGAACCAGATGCTAACGCACGGCGACAACGCCATTCTGCTTGTGAACACGGTGAACTGGCTGAAAGACGGACGTCGTCGGAATGTTGCGTTCATTGTTGATGGCGACAAACAGTCGGACTCTGGATTGCCGCCGCTGCTGCCGGAAGATGAGATTCCTCCTATCGATCCAAACGACTTGCCCAAAGATACGATGCTGGCCATCGCCAATCGGTTTCTGAGGGAAGCTCAAAACGATAACGCCTTCAACCGTTTGCTGGCTTCAATTCCACTATGGCGCGTCCGGCAGGTGTTGATTACGCTGGCAACCGTCGCGCTTGGTTTTTTCGTCTTTCGTCGGCTGACTCGTTCTCGACCAGTTGTGAAACCGCCAGAAACAAATGCATCGAACGCGTCAGAAGCGCGGGCGGCCACCATGTTGCTTCGTAAGACGTTGTACCCAGCAGCCAGCGAACTGGCGCGCGGGTTCGTGCGAGAAGTTGCGGGGTTGCAGGGAATCGCAGTGACTCCGGAAATCAATAAGCGACAGGTCTGGGTCCATCCAGCCGTCCCTGGTTCTGTATCGCGAATTCAGTCCGACGTCGCCAAAATCGCGCGGCTTGCGGGTGGGTTGGATCGGCCGAAGCGGTTCAAGCCAAAACAGCTTCGCCGGCTGGCCACGCGGATTGATGAACTGACAAAATTGTTTCACGCTGGCCAGTTGCGTTTGCAGACGCAGACTGTCACAACATGACGAGCATCCCTGAACTGACGCAACGAGGCACCGGTGTCTGCATCTACCATTGAAGATATTTCGCGACGCGTAGGCCTTTTGCGCGAAGGGACTTTGAAGTCGGTTGGGCAGGTTGTTGTCGGAATGGAACCGGTAACGCTGCAGTTACTCACCGCACTGATTGCTGGCGGACACGTTCTTTTGGAAGGCGTACCTGGAACAGCAAAGACAACGCTGTGCCGGACGTTTTCTCACATTCTTGGTATCGACTACCAACGTGTGCAATTCACGCCTGACCTGCTGCCGTCAGACGTCACCGGAACACAGATTCTGGATCGCGACAGCAACGACTTTGTGCTGAAGAAAGGGCCAATCTTCTGTCAGATGCTACTCGCCGACGAACTGAACCGCGCACCCGCGCGAACGCAGTCGGCGTTGTTGGAAGCGATGCAGGAAAAGCAGGTTACGATCGAAGGACACACCCTGCCCTTGCCGCAGCCGTTCATGGTTCTGGCAACTCAAAATCCGATTGAACAGGAAGGTGTATACCGACTGCCTGAGGCGCAGTTGGACCGGTTTCTCTTTCGGATCAAAGTTGGTTATCCGGGACGCGACAGTGAAGTGGACATGCTGGAACTGCACAGTCACTCGATAGAAACGCCCGGCGCTCTAACAAGCGCGCAGGAGATTGCTGCGATTCAACAGAGCGTCGATTCCGTGTACGGAACACGTGAGCTGCAGGAATACATCGTCGATCTGGTCCGCGCGAGTCGCGAGCATCCGGAGCTTGTCTTGGGCGGAAGCCCTCGAGCCGCAATCTTCCTGATGAAGGCCGCCCGAGCTCGCGCGTTGTTGCTGGGACGCAGCTATCTCACGCATGAAGACATCCAGTCTGTGGCCCTGCCCGTTCTTGGTCACCGGCTGATCATGCGACCGGAAGCTGAGATGGAAGGCAAACAGGTCGACACCATCGTCAACGACATCATCCAGAGCGTGCCGGTTTTGGTAAGCTAGGGCTCGCGGTTGGCTTCCTCGTTTGCCTGACGAAATGTCGCGATCGATTTTGGACGCTTGCCGGCGTTCGGTTCGTTCTTAGCCTGCTTTGAGAGAGAACTATGTTGCTTCTTCGATGCCTTGCCTTCGTTCTTGTTCTCACCGGCATCGTTCGAGCAGAACGCCCGAACGTCCTGCTGATTTGCGTGGATGACCTGCGTCCTGAACTCAAGTGTTTCGGTGCCGACTACATTCATTCCCCGAACATTGATGCCTTGGCCGCGCGCGGCCGGGTTTTTCGGCGGCACTATGTGCAGGCGCCAACCTGTGGAGCCTCGCGCTACACGTTGCTGACCGGACGCTATGGGCCCGGTTCAAACGG
>JBGCDN010000344.1:0-3373 GCA_045105495.1 Planctomycetaceae bacterium | reverse complement strand
ACTGAAGCACAGACAATTCGTGTGAAGCTTGGTCACTGGCGACCGCCGACATCTGGTTCCAGCGCGACTCTGCGAGAACGAGCGAATCCGGCTGGCAAGCCGAAAGTGAAAGCCCCCAGCGGCACCTCTAAGAAGTCGCCGCGATAACGCTTTCCGATTGCGTGCTTCGCTCTGAACGGATTCGTCGCCCATCCACTACGAGACTGTTCCTCGTAACCAGCTCGTCAAATGAGAATTGGTTGAGTGTGTGGACTGTCCATCTCGATTCCGGGTGGGCCGTCGAAGTTCTCTTCAACAAACCGATCCCAGCGGTCTCTGGTTTCTTTCGAGGTCAGCTTGCTCAGCTCCTTCTCGCAATCCTCACAAACGATGGCGGGAAACTCTGCGAGCATGATCTTGTGTCCGAGCAGCATGCCTGAGATCGAGTACCGATGGCATTCTGATCTTGGCTTGTGGCACACAAGGCAAGCTTCAATCCAATCGTCGAACTCAAATTCGTCCGGCTCTCGGAGTAGATCGACTCGGTTGGAAAGATCGGCTGTTGAGAACAGGAACTCCTGATAAGCCATTTGCGTCTCAACGGAAAGCTGTTGCCGCAACGCTTCGGCGCAGGTGCGGCACATGGCGTATTCGAAGACGGCTTCGTCGCGTACGAAGACTTTCTGCACGGTGTATGGAATCTCGCCCAGTAGTAGCTCATCACCGCAATCAATGCAGCTACGAAACGGAAGCTCCGTTTCTGCTGAATAGAAAATCTTCGGAATGTCGTGCTGTCTGCGTTCCATGATGCTTTCTTCTACGTTGGTCGAGAGATAGTACGCAGCACATGAAGCGCTATCAAATCGGTGTTTGGTTCAAAACAGGTATTCGGTTTGGGATCGCCACTGACGTGGTTACACTCATCCGGCATTGCATTCGACGGAGTAGCCATGAAGACGGTTAAGCAGGTTCTGACAGAACTCAAGAAGCAGGGTTCCGAACAAACACGCAAGACATTCGCGCGTCACGGGGCACCGGACGACATGTTTGGGGTGAAGGTTGCTGATCTGAAAGTCATCGCGAAAAAGATCAAGGGAAATCAGGATCTTGCTTTGGAGCTTTACGAGACGAACAACTGCGATGCTCAGTATCTTGCGGGGATTGTGGCTGACGGGGCTCAGTTCACGAAGAAGCAGCTGGACGCGTGGGCGAAGAGTGCCAGCTGGCACATGATAAGTGAATACCCGGTCGCGTGGGTTGCCAGCGAAAGCCCGCATGCTCGCGACATGGCCATGAAGTGGATCAAGGCGAAGAACCCGGCTATCGCGTCGGCTGGCTGGTGTACCTATTCCGGAATTGTTGCGACGACGGACGACGCTCAGCTTGATAAGAAGGAAATCAAAGAGCTGCTCAAACGAATCGAAACGGACCTCGCAAAGGCCGACAATCGCGTGCGATACACGATGAATGGGTTTGTAATTGCGGTTGGCTGCTACGTTGCGTCGCTCACAAAGTCTGCGAAGGCGACAGCGAAAAAGCTTGGCAAAGTTGAAGTCGACATGAACGGCACCGCGTGCAAAGTGCCGGATGCGATTACCTACATCGAGAAGCTGGAAAAGTCTGACCGCATCGGCAAGAAGCGGAAGACCATTAAGTGCTAACGGGGTTGGTTGCGATGGCTGCGGCAAATTCATCAACCAAAGCTGCATCAAGTTCGCTCTGTCGATCGCCCGCACGACAAGCCGCGCCTCGGATGCCAACGATGTCGGGTGCCACTTCGGCAATCTGCGAAGCGTGATGAACTCGCAACTGCCCAGCCAACGCGAACTGCATTCCAGCGGCGTTCGTCTGGTCTCGAAGCGATGCGAGTTCAAGAACGGACATTGAATCAAAGACACTCGTGCCTGGCGATTTCGCAAACGTATCGGCCAGAACGACTGCACATCCCGTCTGTGCTGCAGCTTCAACAACCGCTTCCGGATCTGGTGACCGAGCTGCTTTGTGGTCAGCGTAGATGACGGCAACCCAGCTGATCGATTGGTTCGCCAGCCGATCACGCGATGACAGCCAGCGTTCTTTCCAGTCCGTTCCTATCAGTCCGGACATTCCAAGCTTCGCGAAAGAAACTCGCTGCGGAAGTGCAGGGCAGTCGCCTTGGTCACTGACCTCGCCGAGTGCGACGCTCATCGTCTGGTGTTCACAGATGGCCTTGGAAATGTCATGAATCTCGGTGCGATCCGCCATCCCGAGGGCACCTCGAGAAGGCTCTTTCACATCTACGATCGCGCAGGTGGATCCGCGTAAAGCATTTGCTTCGCGGGCGTTTCGGACGCTAACCAAAAGGGAGGGCAAAGGCATTCAACAAGCTGCTGAGAGAGTCGGGCGAAGGCGAAGTGTAGCAATCATTTGAAACGCCGTCGTGGCACGGCCTTGTTCACGGATTGCGAAGCGGACGACTGCTCAGAATCCATACGTTGCGAGTCCTCAGGGCCGTACTAGCTTGGGTTCAGAGGTTAGAACCCTACATGCGTTCTTGCCGACCGCTGCGATGTGGCTTAGATGCACGGATGCTGAACCATCTTGTGTGACTATGCCAAGTGGGCCCGACGAGGTTCGCCAGCCTCCGGCGAACGCAATCACTTCGAGGCTGAAGACTTGCCCTTCCACAAGCGGCCATCTCATTTCCTTGCCGCTCGATACGAAGCAGGGAACGGGTGGATCAGCGTACGGTTTTCTGCCAAGCATATATCCTTGGTACTCTCGGCAGGCAAGGTATCCGGCGTTGTACAGTGTCTGCTCAATAGCTTCAGAGACATCCTTGATCTTGTTTCCCGGTCGCATGGCTTCTACGGCGTTACACATTGCCTGGTAGCTGGATTGCAGCAGCGGTGCGGGCATTTGGCCATGCACGAAGAAAGTCCAGGTTCTGCAGACCTGTAACTCGTTGCCTCGAATACCAATGCTCAGACTTACGAGGTCTCCCTCGGCTATAACTTGTTCCGATGGTCGCGTCCCCAAGACTTGGTTACCGATAGAGGTAGACACGCACCCATCGAATTCACGGCTGCGGAACATCGGCTCGTAGCCGCGCCTGCGAATAGCTTTCTCTCCAGCGGTATCGATTTCTTTCGTGCTCGTCCCCGGTAGCACGGAGCATTGAACATCGTCAAAAATCGAGTTTAGCTCCGAAACCAGACGTAATACTTCGTCGGGACTGACCGTTTTGTTGCGGAATAAGCCGAACACGAAACTGCTGCTAGGCCGCGACGCGGCGTTGCGGGGTTGGGATACACGCTGGGGGCAGGTCGACAAGATCGTGGATGCTGCCGTAGACCGGTTGTGCTTCGAATTGGCCGTCAGCCGGGCGAATCTGCATGCGGACCTGGCTGGTTGG
>JBGCDN010000343.1:0-8938 GCA_045105495.1 Planctomycetaceae bacterium | reverse complement strand
CCTCGATGCGAATCCCTGAAGACTGAACCATCTTTGCGATCTCAGCGATCGACTGTACCTTCAGCTTGCGCGCGATGTCGGTTCGGTATCTTTCGATTGTTCTTTGTGAAACGCCGAGTTCGCTGGCCACCACTTTCTGCGGGACGCCGTGGCCGATAAGAGTTAGCACTTCGAGTTCACGTCGGGTTAGAACGTCGAGCGGGCCCAGGTCAATCAGTCGTGATTCGAAATTCTCGTGGTCGTTTTCGTCATGCCGGAGTTTCCTCCGCGTGATTGCAATGACGCGTGGGCTTCGATCGGGAACCGGTTCCATGGGCCAGACGGTCGCTTCGACGTATCGACCACCACGGATGTGGCTGATGACCAGTGGGTGTCCCGATCCGATGACCTTGTGAATCAGCGGCATGCGTTCATCAGCAAATGCCCGGCCCTCAATATCTTCGATGCTGAGGCCCACTGGGTTGAGATCAGTCCCATAGTAAATCTCCCGCGCCTGCTGATTGCAAAACAGGACGACGCCATCACGATCAATAATCAGGACTCCAATCCCCGGTTGATCTTTCAACAAATTCCAGAATTCTTGTGACATACGCTCATCATATGGAGGTGAAGCGACTTATCGGGTCCGCACAAAGCGGATTCGCGACGAGTTGATTCTCGCCGCAATCGGTTCCAGCCGTGTCTACTTCGGTGCCCAAAGGCGGTTCCGCTGTTCTTCCGCAGTAGGAAAATCCTTTGGGATTTTTTGCGTGACCTTGCCTGTTGCGGCCCATTCGGTTCCGCGCTGTAGGGTCGTGATGAACCCAACGCATTCCTGGCTGTAGTTTCCGTGGCCCATCGGGTTGTGGAAGACTCGGCCTTTGCCGTAGTTGATGGTGAAGAGCATCGGTTCGTGGCGACCGCTGCCGCCGGTTGATGGGTCGGCGAATGCGGTGGCGAGGATGTTCATGTTGTTGGCCGGGCCGCGTAGCTTGTCGTAGAGTTCATCCTTAGCGTGCAGCCATTCGGCGGGCATGCCCTTGGTGATTGGATGGTTGCGGTCGCGGACGACTACGGTGAATGGGTGCTGCTTGCCGTGGTGGCCGCCGCGGCCTTTGCTGTCATCGACGACCTTCTTGCCATTGGCATCGTAGTAAACCCATGGGCCTGATTTTTCGGTTCGTCCGCCCCATCCTCCGAGTCCAATCATCTCGTTGTAGGCTGGCCATCTGGGGAATGAGTTGTCTGCGGCGTGGATAGAAACGAAACCGCCGCCGCTTCGCATGTACTCTTCGAATGCGACCTTAGTCTCCTTTGGCCAGGGCGCTCCGTTGTAGTTGGAGACGACAACTTTGTAGTCCGACCACTTCGGTTTGAAGTTTGGATCGGTTCCCTTGGCGGCGGTGCGAATGACATCGACTTCGAATAAACCGGTTTGTTCGAGGTACGCCTTCATCATGGGCGTCGTTTCAGGCCAGTTCTTGTGATTGTTCTGACCTTCGACGATGAGAGCTTTCATCTTCATTCGGCCAGCGGGGCGAACGCCTTTGCCTTCCGCTTTGGTTGCGGTGTCGCCCAGTTCCTGACGTGCTTCATCGGCGTAAGCCGTTAGCCGTTTGACGACCTCTGGATGAGCAGCAGCAACATTTTGCGTTTCGCCGTCGTCGTGCTTGAGGTTGAACAGAGCGAGGCCTGTCTTACGTTGCATCTGACCTTTGGGAACACCGCCGGTACCCGAAATGCGTTTGCCGTTTTCCACTTTCTGACTGCGGTAGGCGTGCGGGAAGTGCAGCTTCCAGTCGCCACTGCGGACCGCCTGCAGATGACCTCCCCAATAGAAGCTAAGGTATTCGTGCGGGCTCTTCGCTTTGTCGTCGGTCATCAGTGGCAGGATGTTCTTGCCGTCGATCGCGTGGTCAGGAAGCTCTGCACCGGTGAGTGCGGCGATGGTTGGTAGTAGGTCGATGGTTCCAGCGATTTCGTGGCATACGGTTCCTGCTGGAATCTTTGCAGGCCATCGCATGATGGTCGGTTCTCGCTGACCACCTTCCCACGTTGTGCCTTTGCCTTCTCGCAACGGTCCGGTTGAACCAGCGTGATCGCCGTAGCTCAGCCACGGGCCGTTGTCTGATGTGAAGACAACAAGCGTGTTCTCGTCGTTGCCGGTGCGTTTCAGCGAATCGAGAATCTGACCGACGGACCAGTCGATCTCCATGATCACATCGCCGAAGACTCCGTGATCGCTCTTTCCCTTGAACTTGTCGCTCACGTATAGCGGAACGTGTGGCATGCTGTGAGGCAGATAAAGGAAGAACGGGTTCTCTTTGTTGTCTTCAATAAACTTCACCGCCCGTTCTGTGTATTGGGTCGTGAGTTGTGTTTGGTCGTCTGGTGTGACCTTGTCGTTCACGATTTCGTTCTTGTCGATGAGCGGCAGGTGAGGCCAACGTTTGATGCGTTCTTCCATCGGCAGGTGACGAACACCCGGGTGGTAGGGCCACATGTCGTTGGAGTACGGCAGGCCGAAGTAGTCGTCGAAGCCGTGCTGCATTGGGAGGAACTGCTTGTGATGCCCAAGGTGCCACTTGCCATAGCATGCGGTGGCGTAGTCGTTTTGTTTGACCAGTTCCGCAATGGTCATCTCGTCAGCGTTCAGGCCATGACGAGCGCTTGGGCCGAGAGCTCCGCTGATACCGATTCGATTCGGATAGCAACCGGTTAGCAGAGCGGCTCGGGATGCAGAACAAACAGCCTGAGCTGCGTAGAAGTTGGTGAAGGTTCGTCCTTCCTTCGCCATGCGATCGAGATTCGGCGTGGGAATCTTGCCGTCAAACGGTCCGATGTCGGCATAGCCCAGGTCGTCGCAAAAGATGACGACAACGTTGGGGCGATGGAGTTCGTTTCCGGAATCAGCAGCGCCGAAGGCTGGGCAAGCGACGATGGCCAGCAAGGCAAGGCAAGGAAGGCTTCTCATTGGTTGGTCCTGCGAAGGTGGGAGAGCCAGATGATGGCCGAGATTCCAGGTGATCACAAGCGGATGGCTTGATGTCGAGTGTCGTTTCGCACATTGCTTCGGGTCAAAGGGGGCCTCACCGCTCGAAGAACTCGGGCATGGCCGCGTCGGATAGATACCAACCCCGAACGCAGACGAGGCACTCACGCCCGTCGCCATTCTTTACAAGGCCCCAGGCGACGCGTTTCCATAGCGAGTAACGCGAAAGAAAAAGCCAAAATGGAGCACGGACAACACGGACGAACTTCGTAGCTTCGCCCGTTGCTTTTTCATGACGGCTCAGGGCACGCTTAATCGCGTTCTCCTGAGGCTGGATTTGAGCCTTCAACTCCGGTGCGAACACGCGAGGCCATGTTCGACCTAGCCACTGGTAGTATCCAGGCCACATCCACCACCTTACCCAGAAGTTGGCAGCAAGGACTGCGAAAAAGATAGCAATCAGTTTCGTTGCAAACACAGCATCCTTTCCGTTACGCCAAACCAAGTGTCGTACGCGTCCCAAATTCTGTTCCAAGTCCCATCACATTGCAGTCCAATAAGATACGACAACAAAAGCTTCGCGCGCGGAATTTTGACTGAATGTGTTTCGGGGATTCGTCGATCCCCTAAACGGCGGCAAATCCTGCTGCCTCCACATCTTTACCGCCACATTCATTGTGTGGGCAAACTCGCCCTTTTCAGTAACGTGCTTCTGGTGTTACAACTCTCGCACTCAGCGAATTGCTGAATGCGCGGCCAGTACGCGTTCTTGCCGACCCAACCGGTTTCGAGTCCTTCGCAGACCGGCATCTACCAATCAAAACAGCTAATCAAGCAGGCTTTGTCGAAAGGAATCGACTGTCTCATGATTGTCCGATGCACAATCTGTGTTGCGCTCTGCGCAGCACTCATGCCCGAATTTGGGTTCGCTCAATCTTCACGACCAACTCGTCCTCCCGGTGGCCGCGCCACAACGGGGGCTCAGCGAGCAAGTCGACCGCCACAGCGAGCCAGCCGAGTACCCGCTCAGCAGGCGTCCATGCGAAGAACTCAGGCGCCATCGGTTCGCCCGGTCAGTCCTGAATTGGATGCACTTCTCAAAGAGTGGGAAGTGTCTTCTGCCAGGGTCACGAAGCTCAGCGGCGAACATCGCCGTCGTGTTTATGATATGGTGTTCAAAGTCGAAAAAGTCTCGATGGGACAGTTCTACCACGAGATTCCTGACAAGGGGCGAATCGATATTGAACCCGTCAAGATTGCGGAAGGCGCTACGTCGAACCGAAAGGGAAAAGACGGAAAGCCCTTTGCTCTCATCAGCGACATGCAGGAGAAATGGATCTGCGATGGTAAGCGTATTATCGAAGTCAACGAACCAGAAAAGTCAGCGACTTTCATGTCCATCCCGCCAAGAGGGCAGGGTGAGAATATCATGAATGGTCCACTTCCGTTCTTGTTCGGAATGGAAGCAGAGAAAGCAAAGCAGCGGTACCAACTGAAACTCATCTCTGATAAGGCGAACCCAAGCACGGGGCGTCGCGAAATTCAGATCCAGGCGTTTCCGCGATGGGCAACCGACGGCCAGAACTGGCACGAGGCCCGAATTATTCTGGATCACCCGACGTTTCTTCCGCTCCACGTCAAGCTCGTGGATTCAGGAAAGACTAAAGAGACAGTCTTCAGCTTTCGGAACCTTAAGGTGAATGGTCGAGTCGGAATCCTCGACAAGTGGATGGGGAACTCACCGTTCAAGCCAAAGTTACAAGGCTACAAGATCAACACACTATCCCCAGGTAAGGGGGCAACAGCGGCACCTGTTGGGAAAGACGAGGTAATGGTCCCGAACATCGTGCATTTCAGTGTTGAGGATGCGAGGCAGCGATTGCAGCAGGCTGGATTCGTTGTGGAAGCAAAGTTCAAACGCGGTGGCCCAGCACCAATGCCTCGCTTGATACACAAGGTTGCTGGCTGTCTGCCAAAACCGAACACTGCTGTGAAACGCGGTTCACGAGTTCAGTTGGTTGTATTTGAACGACCAAAGACTGCCAGAAAATAGACGAGAACGCCTTTGGACGGGCTTATGAAACGGCAGGCGTGACTTCGATCATGCCTGCCGTTTTTTCTGCGCCCACTGCCCGTGCACGACGCTGTGCTCAAGTGTGTCTGTGAATTCCGTTGTCGGCACACTTCACCGCATTCGTGTCGCTGGCTAACCTCCGGAGGTCCTATCACGAGGAACCAGTAATGAAAATTCTGTTCGCCGATGCGTTGCCGGAACAATTCGTTCAACAGTTGCGAGACAGTGGGCACGAGTGTGAACTCAACCCATCATTGTCTGCCGACGACATTCCGAACTCGATTGAAGGTGTGGATGTCCTGGTGGTTCGCAGTACCAAGGTTACGGCGGCTGCGATTGAGGCTTCCGATCGGCTTAGCCTGATCGTTCGAGCCGGGGCGGGGACTAACAACATCGATAAACAGTCCGCGGCGAATGCTGGAATCTACGTTTGCAACGTGCCCGGAATGAACGCCATCGCAGTTGCTGAACTGGCGATGGGGCTGCTGCTTTCAATCGATCGACGCATTCCGCACAACGTTATTGATCTAAGAGCAGGGCAGTGGAAGAAGAAGGAATACGGCAAGGCAGACGGTGTGTTCGGCAAGACAATGGCCATCATTGGCCTCGGCAATATCGGGTTGGCTGTGGCCAGTCGGGCTAAGGCTTTTGGTATTCGAGTGCTCGGGTTGGAAAAGGCCGGCCGGTCAGGCGCGTCGCTGAAACGTATCGAAGCGGCTGGCGTAGAACTGGTTGGTTCAATCTCGGAACTGGTGAGCGACGCAGACATTGTGTCACTGCATGTTCCGGCGTCGCCTGAAACGAAGAACATGGTCGACGCCGAATTCCTTGGCATGATGCAACCCGGTTCCATCCTGTTGAATACAGCTCGTGGAGAAGTCGTTGATGGCGAAGCCTTGATTGTCGCCATGAACGACAATGGCATCCGAGCAGGGTTGGATACGTATCCGGACGAACCCGGTTCTGGTATGGCAGAGTACGAGTCGGAGTTGGCAACGCATCCGAATGTTGTCGGGACACACCATATTGGAGCTTCAACAACGCAGGCCCAAAACGCGATCGCTGCAGGCGTGATTGACGCGATCGATTCGTACGTTCGAGGCGACGTGAAGAACTGTGTGAACATGGAAACCGCCGTGCTGGGCCACGCTCACGTCAGCGTTCGCCACTTCAACAAAGTCGGTGTTTTGGCTTCCGTCTTTGATGTCTTCCGCAAATCAGATTTAAACGTTGAACAGATGGAGAACCAAATCTTCGCAGGTTCTGAAGCAGCCGTTGCTTTAATCGAAGTAGGTGGCGACGTGACCGACGTGGTGGAGGCCGAATTGCGGAAGCTAGACGACGTGATTTCGGTTTCTGTGCACCGGCGAGCGTGAGATGAGAGCCGTTGTTCAAAGAGTCTCTCGAGCGAGCGTCACGGTTGGTGGTGAGGTCACGGGCCAGATTGACCGTGGTTACATGGTCTTGCTGGGCGTTGAAGCCGACGACACCAATGACGATCTGACATGGCTGGTGAATAAGGTTGTCGGCTTGCGTGTGTTCGAAGATGCGGATGGCAAAATGAACTGTTCCATCGACGAGGTGGATGGATCCATGTTGGTCGTCAGCCAGTTCACTTTGCTTGGCGATTGCCGCAAAGGTCGTCGGCCCAGTTTCATCGCCGCGGCAAGGCCCGAGATGGCGAACGAACTCTACGAACAATTCTGTGAAGCAGTACGAGCCAAAGGTATCGACGTTCAGACCGGTCGATTCCAGCAGCACATGGATATCGAACTGGTCAACGACGGACCGGTCACTCTGCTGATGGATAGCCGCAAGAAGTTCTGACCGGGCACGCGATTGCAGCAAGTTAGAACGAACTGTTGATATTGCCTTGCCTCTGGCTTTCGGAATAAAGTCGTTCCCATGTGTTCAGCGGGCCGCTCAATTCTGTTGTTGCTCATCGCTTTCGGTGCCGCAGGTGCTACTTCGGCTCAAACGCTCGAAGGGATGCGATCCGAAGTTCGCGAAAAGAAGGAAAGGCCTTCGCGGGCTGCAGACAGTAAGCGGCAGTCTAGCTGTGACGACGAAGAAGACAGTGGATGGGTCGTGCAAGCCCTTGCTGAGCAACCCATCGTCCAGAACCTGGCCGGTGTCGCGGCGATGGGGGCCGTTGTCGGAGTCACCTCACCGATATGGGCGCCGCAGAAAGTCTTGGATGACGAAGGGGGACCTGGCTACTTCCCGAAATATCCGTATGGAAAGCACGGCGGAAGTTTGCTGTTCGACGAAAGCCGACGTGGGGCTCATTCGTCTTTGCTGGTGTTACAAGGCGACTACGGCAGCGACTTCGATTCTCTTTCGCAGGCCCACGTTCGCTTTTTTGGAGAACGGGATCATCGGTTCGGATTCGACACCGAGTTCTTTTATCGCGAGGAAGAATTAAGGCCCGGAACGGACGATTTGTGGCATGGCGACTTTAACCTCACATATCGTTTCGCCCAAAACGAACACTGGCAATTCCGCGCTGGTGTTGGTGTGAATTGGCTGACCGATGATCTCGACACCGACTTCGGGTTCAATGCGACTTACGGAGTCGAGTGGTTTCCTGTGAAGCCTTGGGTGTTGAACAGTTCTCTCGATTGGGGTCGTATCGGTTCAACTTCGCTACTGCATCTGCGGAACACCGTCGGCGTAACCCGCAGCGGGTGGGGCGTTTTCACGGGCCACGACTACCTACGCATTGGAGACGACCGAATCAACTCGTTCATCGTCGGCCTTGAGTATCGGTTCTAGCTGCTTAGACGGATCGGTTTGGCTCTAACTTTGCGTGGCACCTTTTGGCCGACTGCAGTTTGGATTTGAACCACAGATGGACACTGATACCAGGGATCGCACCAATCCATCTGTAGCCGCAAAAATCGATCGCTTGCAGGGCGACGTTGGTGTGGCGTTTTGGAGTACAAGATCGAGGCTGGTTGAAGTCTTCATGCATTAGTTCTGACGATTTGGGCAGGAACTAACACTCGGTTCGAAGTTTTCTGATTTTCTGCCTGATTGCTTTCCGCGTTGACTCAGAGTTCGCAGAAAAGTCAATTCGTACGTATTGAGTGTTAGCCGACAGCGGCTTTCATGGAACTACAGGGCAGGGTAGAACATGCGACGAACCCAGATACGCCGTTTCTGAGCGGGGCAGAGCCGAATGGCCGACGAAAAGACACAACCCGACAACCCCCACGCGCGTGCGGAATCGCTTGTTGAGGCGACTGTGGTGTCGGATGCAATTCCGTTGGATGCCACGGTATCGATCGCCATGCCGAGAGGGACGATCGGTCGGTACAAGATCGACGGGAAGCTCGGTCAGGGAGGAATGGGCACCGTCTATCGTGCGGTCGATCCGGATAGCGGTCAGGTCGTCGCTATCAAAATGATGAACGCATCGATGGCGGAGTCGAAGGTGACCGTCGAGAGGTTCCACAAGGAGACCCGACTGCTAGCGGAAGTCAATAACCCGTGGGTCACCAACCTCCTGGATTCCGGTGAGACTGATGGTGTTCCGTTCATGGTGCTGGAGTTTGTTGACGGCACGCACCTTGGCGAAGAACTACAGAAACGCAAACAGCTTCCCGAATCAGAAGCCCTCAGTATCGTCGCCGACATCGCACGCGCTTTGCTTCCGGCTCACGAGCGGGGCATTATCCACCGCGACATTAAGCCCAGCAATGTGTTGCTCACTCCGGAGTCCGATGAAGTTGGTTCCGCCTATCACGTTCGGCTGGCCGACTTTGGGCTTGCTCGGCATGTCGATCAGTCTGAGTCGATGGAGCTTACCAAGACCGGCACGCTGTTGGGGACACCGCTGTATATGTCGCCCGAGCAATGTCGTGGGCAGGCTGATATCGGGCCGGAAGCCG
>JBGCDN010000342.1:0-3201 GCA_045105495.1 Planctomycetaceae bacterium | reverse complement strand
GGCGCTCGCTCAAGAATGACGACACACCCTCGCGAGCCGTCTCATGCCCAGCCGATTGAAGAAAGTCCTCTCCAGCGTCGGCCTCTACGGCCCGGCCCGATACCTTGCTCGCCTCCCGTTTCGGCAGATCTCTGAGTACCGAACACAGATCAACGGCGTTCAGGTCCGGTTCGACACACGGGATCCGCGTTCCAATGCTTGGTTCTTCCCGCGCTATCGAAATGGTCGGCTGCACGAAGCCCCCATCACTCGACTGTTGATTGAGGAGCTTCAGGACAAACGCTGTTTCATCGACATTGGTGCCCACATCGGCTGGTACGCCTGTGTTGCTGCGACAGTCTTTCCCGATCTCAAGGTCATCGCGTTTGAGATGGATGGTTCAACCGCCGACCAACTCGAAACGAACGCACGCCTCAACGCCACCTCGATCGAGGTTCATCCGTTGGCCGTCATCGATCAACCGGGAACCGTCTCATACGAATGTCCCACCGATCGCCCGTTCTCAGAGAACCGAATCGACCCAGACGCCTCAAGTCCGAATCGCCACGCAGACGCAACTTCGTTGGACGCCTTCGTCGCAGAACATTCCATCCGCCCTGACATCATCAAGATCGATGTGGAAGGGGCTGAGCTAATGGCACTACGCGGCATGGAGAACACGATTCAGGAACTCCGGCCAACGATCTTTGTCGAAGTGCACCCCGAGAATCTGCCACTCTTCGGAAGTTCAACTGACGAAGCTAAGTCGTTCCTCACCGACCGCGGCTACGAAATTTCGTCGATCAGTCACAAGCTAAAGCCAACAGATAGTCAGCCCCAAATGTTGGTGGCTCGACCAACTGCTTAGGCCGGCCAACTTCTCCATAGTTGATCCTGCTACAGATCCCGTTGAGACATCGATCGCGATATAGTGGACCTTCAGGAAGATGTGGGTCTCTGAATGCCGCTGAGCTCGCCATTAAGCCTCGCCAGAGTCGGAGACGCTTTTTCGGCACATTACACTGTCTGCATGGCACCTTCTTACTGAGATCCGGACACTTCGATGACTACATAAGGGGATGCGTTTGGAAGCGATAGTCGACCTGCTGAGCGCGTTGGTGCAAGCACTCATTTCGATTTGCGTCCTGGCCGTGGAGTTGGTGGCCCACGTCATCGTGCTGGTCTGCGAGTTCCTGCTCATCGCAGTGACTCAGGGATTGAAGGCGGCACGGGAGCGAAGCGCAAAACGGACTGAAAGTCGGCAACGACGTCTTCAGGCACGGCAGATTGACAGCGAGCCAGATTCTGCTCAAAAGGCAGAGATACCCAAGGGGCTTGGAAGGAATTTGGGCATTGCAGCTTTGATTCTCGTCCTTACCGGGCCATTGGCCTGGTTCGCAAGGGAGGCGGTTGAGAAACGTCGCGAACAGTTGAAGGCGGACACAGAACAGCACGTCAAACTGCTGGCTGATGATTTCAAGAAGAAGTTTCGGGCCGGGAATCTCGATGCAAAGGATCGACTTCTACTGAAGGACACCGATCCATGGGGCCAACGAACGGAGCTGTTTGTCGATCGCATGAAACTTGGAACGCTGATCGTTGTGAGGTCATGTGGCGAAGATCGAAAACGCAAAACGCTGGACGACCAACTGGCAATCCGTTGGGTTTGGGTTAATCCCGCAGATGCTGCGAAAGACGGCGCGAAGAAGCAGGCCGCGAACCTGAAAGACAAAGCGAAACAGCTGCTCGATCGATTTCGAAATCATAAGGCCGGGGAAGAAGTCGCGGATGAAACAGATCTGTGAACGTCATCGACGGCTAGCAAGCAATCGCTGACTTCCACGACATGACCGACTGGGGCGAGACTGGCTCCGCAAACGTGAAAGTTACTTGGCTCGTCGCCCCGATTACTCATGCCACACTCCGCTGGCACGGAAAGCGAAGTCGATCGAACCTACACCGGTTGCTCTGCCGAACGCATCGCAGCACAGACGCCGTCCCACAAACTGATCCGAGTCTGAATCGCTTGCTTCGCAGACTGGATGGCTTCGTCCAATCGTTCCTGACTATCACCGACGACAATATCCATCAACTGGAGTGACAGCGGCCCGTGGTGGTCGCCATCGAGTTCGATATGTCGCTCCACGTAGTACTGCAGGGCAGGGAACGGAAGGTCATGATCTGTGATCGATGCCAATAGGCGCTCGAACATGTCCGGGATAATGTCTTCTCGTCCGAAACAAAACGCAGAAGCAACTTCGTGCGTCTTCGCGTTTGCTGCCAGGTCACAATTGAACTGCACGAAGTTGCTTACAGAATCTGCCACGTTCGAGTTCGAAAGTGCAGCCGAAACATCGTCACCATCACGCAGGCGATCAAGGAACTGGTCAATCGATGAACCGTCTGAAGCAACATCGTCCATCGCTTGGCGGTAGAGATCGAAGTGGCTCAGGTGCGACGTCCCGTCCTGCGAGACATCCGATTCCTCACCAAGCACAATCTCGTTGATGAACCGCGTGAGATTACCATGTTGACGCGGCAGCCACGGAACATCACAACAGCAAAGATCGCGCTGCAGTCGTTTCAGCAGCGACATAAAGTCCCAGACAGCGAAGACGTGCTGTTCCATAAAGACACGAACAGACGGAATGTCGCAGACGCTGCTGTAGACCGGATGATTCAGCAGCTGCTCTCGCAGTTCGCTGATCTCTTCAGTAATTACAGATGACGGGCTCTTAGCCATGGTGCTTCTAACCTTCGGCACAGATGCGGGGCAAATTTGGTGGAGTTCGAAACCGAAGATACGCCTGTCCGCTCGTATCAGGTGGCTCCAATCCGATCTTATGCAAGCGTTCTCACCTGACCTCGATTTTTATCCAACCTGATCGATCGTGTACACGAAGCCGCGCATTGACCGCCGGTGTTGAACAGTATTCGCTTCCGTGTCTGGGGATTTGTACCGTATGATCGGTCTGCTGAAGCCCACACACCATCTTGCCGGGGCTTCTGTTGGGGACGACATGAGCGAAGATGCAAAAGGTCACTACACCGTTGCCGTTGCAACGAGCTTGCTCGCTCTCGGTGTTCTGTTTTCTGTGCTTGCACCGAACGTGGCGAGGATACCACCCCAAACGGATCAGCGTGGATGTGCAGCCGAAGACACACGCCCGCCGGAGCCACAACAAGGCAGCGACACCTCAGTCGAACAGCTGGCGAACGGGG
>JBGCDN010000341.1:0-6032 GCA_045105495.1 Planctomycetaceae bacterium | reverse complement strand
GTCACGGATTGTCTTTTCTGATGTCTGTCCAATCGTTGGTAGTCCGTCAGTCAGAAACAGCACACTGGGCAGCATTCCGTCGGCTGGTTTCTGCCGCATCGATTCCAACAACGCATCATGAATATTGGTCCCGCCACGTGGCCGGATAGAACTGATGAACTCAAGAGCTTCTTCTTCAGTCTTGTCCGATTTGAGGACTGGCTGTTCAGAAAACACGTCGATGGCTTCGTTGTAGACGATGATGTTGAAGGCTTCGCCATCGTCTAACCCGGCAACGACCTGCCTGACTGCTTCACGTGCCTGCTTGATTTTGTCTCCGTTCATGCTGCCTGATCGGTCGAGCACAATGGTGACTTCGCGTTTGATTGTGTTTGCTTTCTCCGACACCGCGGGCAGCCCAGCCAGCAAGACGAAGTAACCGCCTTTGATGTTTGGGTCTGGATATGCCAGCAGGGAAGCCGAAACATTGCCGTCGTCCATCAAGTACGACAGCCTGAAATTACCCGGTTCTCGAGAAGCCGAATCAGCAACGCGCAGCCGCACTTGGCCGGTGGTTGTTCGGTTCGTTTCGACACGGTGACTCGGAGAATAAACCGTCGAGATCGCCCGTTTCGAATTGACCACTGCGCGGATGGTCCAGGGGACTTTGTTTGTGACAGACTGACTGCGAGGCAAAACGTAATCGACTCGGCTGCCGTCTGCAGGCAGTAGTTGTTCGTAGGTCACCCGGACAGTTTGTGTTCCATTCGCCGGAACCGGGAACACACTACTTCGAATCATTCGGAACCCGGCAAATTCCAGCAACGCCGGGTCGCGCAGTTTTGCGACGATGCCGTTGTAGATTCTGCGAGCTTCATCACGAGGCAGTAGCTCAGCGGTGGGTTCGCTCGCATTCCCCTGGAAGTCAAAACCGCGAACGACCACCTTGTTAGGAACCGGAATCATGACTTCAGCTTCCAGTTGGCGGCTAACTGGATTCTGTAGGTACACCGTCAGAACCGTTGTGGCGATCTGTTCGTTGATGGTGATGTCGGCATCGACTTTGGTGACCCGTACCGCCTGTGTCTGACGGTCCCAGGAGAAGCCTCGCGACTGTGGAATGACGAGCTGAGCCTGCTGAGCAAACCCGGTGTGCGGAGTCAGGCAGTATGTTGCAACGGCAATGATGACGGCCAAACGCATTTTGGTTCTCCCTGGTCAGACTCCGAGTAGACAGGCAATTTTACCAGTCACGAGGGCTGTGAATGTAACGCTGCTGTAACCGAGAGAACGCGTTTCGGCTGCTAATTAGCGGAGTTCACAGCGTTCCGGCAGGCCACGCCATCAAATCCAAAAAAACCAAAATCGCGCGCAGCAGGTGGCTCTGGCTGTACACTAAACGGGTATGAGCAGTCGATTTACCCATCCTCAGGCCAGCGAACCCACGGCAGCCGGTTCGAAAATGCAGCCTGGAGATCTCGCCGGCAGCGTGACACGACACAAGTCACCATTGGGTGAAGCATACAATTGTGGTGATCGAGAGTTGCTGCGGCGGTTCTCTTTGGATTCAGACGAAGAAGCGTTTGCGGAAGTTGTTCGTCGGTACGAACGGCTGGTCATGTCCGTGTGTCGTAGAGTCATTGGCAGTGGGCCAGAGGCAGACGACGCATTCCAGGCGACCTTCATCACGTTGGCTCGGAAGCCGAAGCAGATTCGCAAGATCGAATCTCTCAGCAGTTGGCTCTACAGCGTTGCCTGGCGAATTTCCGTCAGGCTGGTTCGGGCACGAAGGAAGAATCCCGTGCAACCTCTCTCGGACGAACAAACAGCCCCGGCGAACGATCCGCTGCAGCAAATCGCAGCTCATCAGCACGCCACGATTCTGGATGAAGAACTCCAGACGCTACCAAACAAATATCGCGATGTACTGGTCATGACCTACTTCGCGGAACAGACAAGCCAGCAGATTGCAGATCAGCTGGATGTCAGTAAAGGAACCGTCGACGGCCGTATCCGACAGGCTCGCAACATGCTTCGCGTCAAACTCGCGCGGCGTGGTGTGGGGGTCGGAGTTTTGGTTGCTGCTGCGAGTTTACTCAAGGCAGAGACCGCGGCTGCTTCACCAACTCTGGTAAGCAGCACAATTGAGCTGGGAACTCAAACGCTTTCGCAGTCCGTTCCCGGGACTGCGGACACTTCTCACATTGAACCCTTAGTTCGACCGGAGATCACATCCATGATCGGAACGAAATCAATTCTCTCTTCCCTCGCAGGCATCGTTGCTCTCGCGGGTGTTGCTGGTATGTCTGGTGGGCAGGAAGAAACAGGCACCGCTGAGAAATCCAGTGCCGTTGTCGTTGACACTCGCAACGCAGTGAATGGCGAAAAAGCTGATTCGCTGCCGACACCTGGCAAGCCAATCTCTGTTGCCGTGGTTCAGCCGGCTGCCAGAGCCATTGCGAAACCAGTTTCCCAACAACCAGGGTCTCAGCCGGGGCCACAGTCTGCTCGGTTTTCACCCTACCCGACAGACGCCCTTCCTGCGGAAAAGTGGCTGTATGAGACACTGGACAAGTCAATTCCAAGCCTAAACCACAAGCAGGGTACGCCGTTGAATGAGGTGCTCGCAGACTTGGCAGCCCACTATTCAAAGAACTCCGACGGCCAGACGATGCGAATCTGGCCAGACCGGCTGGCATTGGAAGAAGTGCAGATAGAACAGATCGAGAATATTTTCCTGAGCCGTGATGTCGAACTTTCCAACATATCTTTGCGGAGCGCTCTTAAGCTTATCCTTGAGTCTCTGGATGGACTGGATGAACCGCTGACGGTAGTTGTCCAAAACGAGGTTCTCATGCTGACAACGAAGTCCAGAGCTGACAGCGAGGAGAATTTCTTCATCCGTACATACAACGTAGCAGCACTGTTGAACCTGGAAGTCGGTATGGCTGGCCAAGCCGGATGCGGGGGAGGACCAAGTGGCGGTTTCGGCGGCGGAGGTGGTGGTATGGGTAGCGGCGGCGGACTGGGAGGGCCAGCTCCCGCTGGGGGCTCGATGGGCGGAGGCAGTGGGTTCTTCTCGGTATCGCCACAGTTGGGTGGCGGGTCGGGCGCTGGCATGGGGCCACCCGCAAGTGCAACGTCTGCACCCAATCTCGTGAACGTGGTGATCGACATGACCAGCCCGCCCGCCTTATGGCAGGACTTCCATGGTGAAGGTGGAACCATCGCGTTACTGGGTGACAAGCTAGTGGTTCGCCAGAGTGCAGCAATTCATCGCGAGATCGTGCAGCTACTGAATCTTCTCACCGAGGAAGAGTAGTCGCGTAGCTAACTCTTCTGAACAGATCCAAGCCTTCGCATGCTTCCGTATGCGAGGGCTTTTTTTGAGAAGGCTCAATCGTTCAAGGGCATGATCAGCCTGGAAGAGAAGAGGCGGACAGAGAATGTCCCAGCGTTCGAGGCGGACCAATGCTGCTCTTGTTCGCGGCCTACCGTTGCATGTCAGCTAGTGTCTGGCTTCGAGATCGGATGGGATTGGAATTTGGTCCAGAGCCCTGGTGATCACGTGTCGAATTTGGGTGTGTCGATCTCTGCCGTGGCATCTGCGGAAAGGCGGGGGATCGCTGTTGTGCCGGATGCTTTGACACGGGGTCTGGCCGGAGAAAGATCGCCGAGACCAGCCGGTTCGCAACCTTCAACGTGCCGCATCGCTTGCACCGCAGCAAACAATTGAAAGACGATTCGGCAGAACGATTCGACCGTGTATAAGTTTTGCTTGAGCATCCGTTGCAGCGAAGCATGCCCTACCTCCATGCGTATTCACAGATACCCGTGGTATCGTCACACAGCGGCTTTTAGCTCAGCCATGGTCTTGTACGGTCAGCTAAGCGGTGCAGAATCATGCATCTGATTCCACCCTGTCACACCCAAACCGTCGCGCGCCAAGCGGGCGGTTGGTTGTGGGGTATTGCTGCCGCACACAGTGATGCAGAACGCTGTCCTACCGCAACAGTTCTTCGATCAAGCTTTCGAATCGCGCGCGAAGTTGTTTGTTGGCTTCACCGGTGGCTGGTCCGTTGAAGCCGGTGTAGACCGCTCGTACAGAGCCGTCTGATCGAACGAAGATTGTTGTTGGATAAGAACGCACGCGATCGATCAAAGGAAATTGTTTGGTCGCGACCGACTTGTCCGATTGCCCTGCCAACAGGACCGGGTACTTTGTTCCGTGACGTTTCATGTATCGCTTAACCATCTGCACGTCGCGTTCGAATTCACCAGTGTGTTCGAAGGCCAGGCCCACAATGGACAGACCACGGTCGCCATACTTCTTCTGAAGTTCACTCATATAGAGCGCGGCATCGTGGCAGTTGGGGCACCACGAACCAAAGACCTGAATGAGCTTCGCTTTCCCTTTGAACTTCGAGTCGCCAAGTGAGGTCAACTTGCCGCTTAAATCGGGGTAACGAAGCTGGTTCAGGTTCACTCCTTTGAGAACCGTGGTCAGAAGAAATGCGTCAGGCAGTTTTGCCGTTGCGTCTCGTTTGGCCTCGAAGGGTTCGTGCCAGGAATCGCTCGACCAAAAGTCACCGACAATCACATCATCGCCGCGCTTCTTCATGCGAAACAAAAACGCATGCGCGCCGTCGAAGACGGATAGTTCGACATGGCCGGGTTTGTCACAGGGTTGCTCGGTGAGGAACCGATAGTCGCCAGTCGTTGTCAGGAAGGTACCCCACTGCTGCTGGTCACTCTTGCGAATTGAGAAGATCCCAATGGCAGGATCGTCACTCTTTGAGAAGTTAACAGACCAACGTCCTACAAATGGCTGGAAGCTCTCCACGCGAGATCGCAACAATTCACCACGCCGCGCGGTGAATGGCATCTCTGCGAACCGATCTTTCCCGCGCCTTCGACGATACGTTCCGACTAATTGTTCTCCCTCCAGTTTCGCCTTGATGGAGGAATCGTAGTGCGGAAAGGCGAACGTCACGTTGGTTCCTTCAACAGTCACCTGCGGAATGACGATTGATTCAAGCGGATCCACGATTTCTGCGGACCATACCCCATCAGCAGTTTTCTTAATGTCCAGGGAGAACCGAAGCGGTCCGGCCGGCGTTTGTAATTCCGAACCGTACGTGCCCGGAACAATTTCTACCGCAGAATCAGAATCAGCCGGGAGAATTCGAGTCTTACGCAAGAACTCGTCCATCGATTTCAAAGTCGAACGATAGTCGCTGCCATCGCCTTTGCTGGCGTTAAAGAATCCGTGTGTGCGATCTTTGAACAGAACCAATTCACTCATCACTCCAGCAGCCTTCATCGTGTCACGGAATTTTTCAGCCGTCGATACAGGGATAAGCTTGTCGTTCGTTCCCAGGAACACGATTGCGGGCGGCGTCTTTTTTGACAGGTTGTGAAGCGGAGAGATTTCTTTGAATCGGTCTTTCACGCGTTTGTGTCCGTAGCCTTTCGGCCCATTGTCGTAGACCGGATTGAACAGAACCAATGCGTTCGGAACACAGCTAATCGTGGTGTCTTCGCTTGGTTCATTCAGTCCGGGAACCGTTGCCACTGCGGCAGCAACATGTCCTCCAGCGGACCCACCACCAGCCGCGATTCGCGATGGATCGATTCCTAGTTTCGCCGCGTTGCTCCGAACATAGCGAAGGGCAGACTTGCCGTCTTTGACGCATTCAAATGGCGTCGTCCTGTGCTTACTGCGAATTCGATACTCAGCCGAAATCGCCACGATTCCCTGCTTCGCGAGGTGATCGCAGTGCGGATAGAACTGCTTTGGGGTTCCGTTTACCCAACCACCGCCAAAAAAGAAGACAATGGCTCCCCGCTTGTCCGTTGGTTTGTGGCCCTGCGGTTCAAAGACCTGCAGCTTCAGTTCTACCCCGTCAACGTTCTTGTAGACGATCGCCCGTGTCGGTGTTGGCTGGGGTGGCTTTGCGCTGACAGACGGTTTGTCTTGGAATGCTTCGACTGGAACACAGCAAAGGAAGGCGAGTAGCAATGCAGACACGGGCAATCTCCGGAAGGACTGA
>JBGCDN010000340.1:0-4183 GCA_045105495.1 Planctomycetaceae bacterium | reverse complement strand
ATCAAACCTTCGCCGGATCAGGATGAACCCACGGCTCGCGATACGGTCGCGTTAACAGCTTGGTTGCTTCTTCATCGCCGATGACCGTGTGGGTTTCCGGATCGAACTTCAGAGCTCGACCGAGCTTCATGCTGAGGTTGGCGAGAATGCAACTGGCTGCAGAGATGTGCCCCTGTTCGATGTCGGCGACAGGGCGTTCTCGCGATTCGATGCAATTCAGGAAGTCCTGCATGTGGCCGCGAATGGCGGAGGCGACGTGACGTTCAAGGTCTTTCTCTGTCTTGTCTTCCGGATACTTGTCGTATTCGTAAACAGCCTTGCCGCCCAGCTTCTTCCCACCGCCACGTGGAGTGAACTCCCAACGTTGAACGCTTAACTTCAGCGTTCCCTTCTCACCATGAATTGCGGCTCCCCACTGATCGCTCGGGTCGGGAGCAATCCCCCACGAGCGATGTTGCCAGACGACAGGAAAATCGTCGTGCAGGAACGTAGCGGTTTGCGTATCGCTGATGTTGGCTCGCGAATCGGTTTGAACCAAAATGCCACCGGTCGAGTGGATACTCTTCGGCCAACCGAGATTCAGCATCCAGCGAACCATGTCGTACATGTGAACGCACATGTCGCCCACAATCCCGTTGCTGTATTCCATAAACGCTCTCCAGCGACGTGGATGAACCAGGTCGTTGTACGGCAGCATCGGAGCTGGCCCCGTCCACATTTCGTAGTCGAAGTGAGCGGGCGGTTGTTTGTCCGGCGGGTTCTGGTTTGAACGCATGTGGTAGTAGCAGTAAACCTCAATGTGGCCGATATCGCCCAGCAGGCCTTCTTTGATGACCTGATCACGGGCGTCAATCAGGTGCGGTGTGCTGCGTCGCTGCATGCCGACTTGAACGACTCGCTTGTGCTTCCTCGCCGCAGCCAGCATTGCCTGACCTTCAGTGACATCCACACTGATCGGTTTTTGAACCCAAACGTCGATGCCCTTCTGAATGGCTTCAATCGTAGGTAGCGCATGCCAGTGATCGGGTGTGTCGTTCAGGATGATGTCGAACTCATGTTCAGCCAGCATCTTGCGGTAGTCGCCGTAAAGCTTCGGACGTTTGCCAGACTTCTGCCTTGAAGCCACGATGTCGGCGGCCCCATCGAGCATCGTCGAATCGACGTCGCACAGAGCGACAACTTCGACCGGCGAGATTTGAATCAACCGAAGTAGGTCACACTTGCCGTACCAGCCGCAGCCAATCAGCCCCACCTTCTTCGGCTTCTCCTGGCTCGTTGCAAACGCTCGCGGCGCGATGCTGGCGGCGGTGAGTCCGGCGAAACTGGTCCCAAGGAAATCGCGACGCTTCATGGTCTTCTCACTGAATTCGATCTACATGTGTCCAATAGATTGTGCCTAACCCTGAACCCAAATTGTAGCGGCTTGCCCTCACATCGAACGGCGACCAACTATTCTCAGGCATTCCGCCGTTCAACGAGCACCGGCAACCTGGACGCCGGTTACAGATACGCAGGCTTCGCTACCTTGCCTTGCCCGAACCCGGTTAGCAGATTCGCAGCACGCATGACGCTGTCAGTCTCCGCAATCGATCGTCGTTCGAGTACCATCAATGGTGCAAAAACAAATCGATCCGGATGGACACAATGATCAAGCACTTTGTTGCGATCTCTGCGATAGCTGCGTGCATTTCTAACCCAGCGGCGGCCCAGACCTCGTTTGGTTCGGCCGAGCAACTGCCCTCCTTCGAAGTGAAGGACGGCGACCGCGTAATTTTTCTTGGTTCTGAGTTCACTGAACGCCGGACGAAGTTCAACTACTTCGAAGCAGAACTCGCCGCCCGCTGGCCAGACCGCCGTGTCAGCTTCTTCAACCTCGGCTGGTCTGGCGATACTCCGAGCGGCATCGCCAGAGGATACTTTGGCGGAGCAGATGAAGGCTTCAAACGACTGATTGACGAAGTCGAACGCATCAAGCCAACAATCGTGTTCCTCAACTACGGTTCGAACCTCGAAGGCAAGACCACAGAGCAGTTTGCAAGGAACTACACCCGGCTTTACGACAAGCTGAAAGAATTCACTCCGCGTGTGATCGCCATGACACCGCCTCCGGTGGAGGCACGCCCTGCCCCGTGGCCCAGTGCAATCAATCTCAATGCCAAACGTCGCGCGGCGGCACGGTTCATTCGTGTGATCGTGACGTCTGACACCACTGGATCACCGTTCTTCGTCAATCTGTTTGCTGCGTTTGAACGCCGACTGCGAAAACCGGTTCAACCCATCACAGCCGACGGCTTACGTTTCACAGATCAGGGCTACGAAATGGTAGCCGACATCATGCTGCGATCGTTGCGTGTTCAAGACACACCAGCAAGAACCAAACTTACAAGCGAAAAATTCGACACACTTCGATCCATGATCGCTGAGAAGAACCGGCTGTACTTCCATCGATATCGACCACAAAACGAGACCTACCTCAGAGGATTTCGAAAGCACGAACAAGGTCAGAACGCGAAAGAGATTGCTGAGTTCGACGCACTGATTACTCAGGCAGAGAATCGCATCTACGCGCTCCTCAACGACCAACCACTGCCAGCACCAATCAAAGAACCGGAACCGATTGAACTCAGTTTCACCGCACTCGATCCGGAAGCGCAGCGTGAGCAGTTTACGGTTGCTGATGGCTTGAAGGTTTCCCTCTTCGCAGCCGAACCATTGATCAAGAACCCGATCCACATGAACTTCGACGGCCAGGGTCGGCTGTGGGTCGCAACAAGTCCTATCTACCCTCAAATCAAACCGGGCGCGAAGCCGCGAGACGAGATTGTCATTCTGGAAGACACCGACAACGACGGCGTCGCCGACAAGCGAACTGTCTTCGCCGATGACTTGCTGATTCCAACGGCCGTGCTTCCCGACGAACGCGGTGGCGCGTTTGTCGCGAACTCAACAGAGCTACTACATCTTTCCGACACTGACGGCGATGGAAAGGCCGATCAGCGGCGAGTCATATTCGCTGGCTTTGGAACTGAAGACACGCACCACATTCTCCACACGTTCCGCTGGGGACCGGACGCGGCGATGTATTTCAACCAGTCCATCTACATCCATACGCACATGGAAACATCCACGGGCGTCAAACGATTAATGGGTTCTGGCATCTGGCGATACAACCCAAAGACCGGCACAGCCGACGTCATGATGCGAGGCCTCGTGAATCCCTGGGGTCACATCTTCGACGACTATGGCCAGAGCTTCGCGACAGATGGAGCAGGCGGAAACGGTATCAACTATGCCTTCCCCGGGTCGGCCTATGCGACCGCAGTCGGATTTCCGCGTGTGCTAACCGGGCTCAATCCGGGTCAACCAAAGATGTGCGGTTTGGAGATTATCACTGGATCACATTGGCCTGAAGATTGGCAGGGAACGCTCGTTACCAACGACTTCCGAGGCAACCGTATCAATCGGTTCAAACTCTCGGACGAAGGTTCCAGCTACGTCTCAACTCAAATGCCAGACGTCCTCACCTCCAGACACCGCGCGTTCCGGCCGGTGGATCTGAAATTGGGTCCAGACGGATCTTTGTTCGTCGCCGACTGGTACAACCCAATCATCAACCACGGAGAAGTCGATTTCCGCGACTCCCGTCGAGACTACAAGCACGGTCGAATCTGGCGAGTCGAAGTCGCCGACCGGCCTCGCACCGAACCACCTCAGCTCGCAGGCGCGTCCGTTGAAGAGCTTCTGGAAATGCTCAAGCTCCCAGAACAGCGCACACGCCATATGGCTCGACTAGAACTTTCCAAGCGACGCGGTTTCGCTGTGAGTCTTGGCCTTGGGACCTTCGTTCGCAGTATCCCCGAAGACAACTACGACCTGATGCTTGAAGCGTTGTGGACCTTCGAATCGCTGGGAAAGATGAACGCAAAGTTACTTGAGAAAGTATTCAACGCCCCCAGCCACCAACACCGCGCGGCAGCAGTCCGCATTGTATCGCACATGGGTGATCGTGTTGACCCAGCAGGTAAGTATGTGACTGCTGCCGTCGCCGACGAACATCCGCGCGTTCGCCTCGAAGCATTGGCGGCGCTGCGAGCACGACCGTCTCCCAAAGCCGCAGACCTTGCCATGAGCATCCTCGAAATGCCGATGGATAAGAACCTGGACTTCGCTCTTTGGTTCACCA
>JBGCDN010000339.1:0-2646 GCA_045105495.1 Planctomycetaceae bacterium | reverse complement strand
GCTTGGGTCTTCTGGCCATCGTGGTTGTTGGCGTGTGTATCGTGTCCATCCAGAATGACCTCGATCGCGCGGACGCCAGTTTCCACGAGACGTCGAGCGATCAAGCAACCTCGTCCGAACCGCGTACCGCCGTATCCGTCGCGAGTTGCCTTCGATTCATCTTCAATTTCAAATGCCTTCAACTGTTCAGAAGACATCATCGTCAACGCGCGTTCAATCATGTCGTGGTGCAGCGTGTCTTTGGATGGGACTTCGCGGCCGCGAGCGAACGAACGGCCTATTACCCCAAGGTTCTTGATGCGTCGCTGTTGGCGTGTGTCGTCAACGCTTGATCGCAGGTTTTGGACGCTGTTGCCCGGATCGAAGATTTTGAACGCGTCGAGTTGATCTCCGAGGAATCCACCGCGAGCCGCAAGATCGTTCGCGCAAAGCGAAACGTGTTGTGGGATCTCAATTTTGGAGTCCCGAAGATCGTTGGCGAGGATCGCAGTGAGAGCGGGATGAACCAGTGTTGGGTCCGGACGCCAGCCGGTTTTCACGAAGTAGGTACCCCGGTTGTGATCGCCTTCTTTCGATGTCAGCGAGCGGATGACCGAAAGTCCGTCCATCTGTTCGGCCATGCGCGGGAGGAAGTCGGAGATTTCAAGATTGGGCAGTGTGGTTTTGATTGACTTCACATCGCCGCCAATTCTTGAACCGGGATGCGGATCCCAGGTCTCCAACTGACTCTGCCCGCCGTGCATGAACAGCGTGATGATCGACTTCGGCCGTTCTGCCTTCCGCTTCTGTGCAGCCCGCGCGGACATAGCGGGAGTGAGGAACGATAGACCAAGGCCTGATATGGTCTGGAGCACTGAACGGCGAGAAAATTGGAATTGCGAGAACATGTTTCCGTTGTCAGCCGTCTGGGTTCAGTATCAGTACGGCACTGACTGCTGAATCCTGACAACTGATCCCTATCAATGGTTCCAGGAGAATTCGTCTGAGTTGAAGAGGCTCCAGTAGAGATCTTCCGTGATGAGATCTCTCTCTCTGTTATTCGCTTCTTTGAACTGGGCGAGAAAGTGGTTCAGCTCGTCTTCAGTCGGGCGTCGAGTTAGGCAGGCCAGAAAACAGTTTTCGATTACGGCTTGGTTGGAACCGGACATGGCCAAAATGCGTCGAGGTGTTGTGAATGCGTCCACCTTGGTTTGCTCGCGCGTCATTTCGCCGTTCATTCGAAGCAACGCCTGAGGAATGGTTCCGGAACCCTCCGTGAGCTCGTCATCGCCGAGGTCGCCGTATTCGTTGACGAAATTGATTTCGCCGAAGTACCGTTGAATGCGGACAAAGAGGTGGGAGTTTTGATTGACGGTGCGAACGTTCGAGGCTTGGAGCATTGAACCGATGACTTGTTCCGGACGAAGTCGGGCCAGTGGGAAGACTGCGAATTCGGCTTTCATGTTTTCGTAGTCAGCGGGGCTGCTAAGTTCGCCGGTTGTCGATGCTGCCTGAAATGCATCGGTGGACACGATGGTTCGAATAAGTCTGTGAATGCTGTCGTTGTTGTCTCGGAAGTCTCTGGCGAGGATATCTAGAACGACCGTTCCGCTGTCGCCGGGGTCTGGCAGGTCATCTACCGGATCGAAGTACGGTTGTCCGAACATCAATCCCCAAACACGGTTGGTGATGGCTCGGCCGAACCGTTCGTTCTTGTCGTTGGTGACCCAAGCGGCAAGCTTCTGCCGTCGTGTTCCAGTTTCTGGAACCCACTCGGGGTTGAATGGTGGGTTCGGATCGATGACTTTGAGGTCAGTCGAATGGGGATCGACAAATGCATGTTCGAACTCGAAATCGTGCACGGCATACTTGTCGTCAGCGGTCTTACGGACCACGTATCGAGGCCGGAAATCGATCGCACCGTCGTCTTCAGCATCTTCTTCGACGACAATCTGTTCCTCTTCGTCGCTCGGTTCTGGCATTGTGCCGTCCGCGAGAACCCAGAGGTTTTCTGGGCGGACATTGATGACAGTTGCTTCGTCAGCCAGGCCTTTATTGTTTCTTCCGATCGCCCCACGCAAAGCAGGCGGGACTTCACCTTCGTCCGGCGGTTTCACATCGATGTTAAACAGAAAGCTTCTTTGATCACGGATGCCGGCGATGTTGAATGTCGCCTCGGAGTAAAATGCAGCTAGTCCCTCAAAGTCCGTCTGGAGCCAATCGTCGAATGGATGATCGTGGCACTGAGCGCAATCGATGCGTTGACCGAGGAACGCACGTGTGGTTCTTCCCGCCAACTTGTTGACGTCTAATTCGTCGTTGGCGACGGCAACACTGACAAAATTGGTTTGAGGCGAACCAGTCCAGAGACCGCGGCCCGAGATTGTCTGTTCGGCAATTTCTGACCAGGGTCGATCCGCTTGAAGTTCATCACCCAACCAGTCGACGAATCGGTCACGTCGATAGATCAGGAATGGGCCCTGTTCGACACCGACCATCGTCCGAGCCAGCCGTTCGGCGAAGTACGGGCCGAACCGCTCGTCGCTCAACATGCGTTCGGTCCACCGTTCTATCTTGTCCGGATTTGTGTCGGCTTCGAATTGCCGGATCTCTTCGAGGGACGGAACTGTGCCGTGAAGTGTGAGCGAGAGTCGTCTTAGGATCTGA
>JBGCDN010000338.1:0-12739 GCA_045105495.1 Planctomycetaceae bacterium | reverse complement strand
CTTTGGTTCATCACGCTGCTTACGTGATCGATAGAATTCAGATCGGCTTCGAACCGAGAATCCTGGGACCGCAATGCGAGAACACGTTCCATAGCCGCAGGATTATCCGACGCCTTATGCAGCTTGATGCCGGTTGATAGCTGCAGCTGGAACTTCGCCAGATTCGACGTGTGTTGCCGCGAGTAGCGCAGGGATGAATTGATGAGATGCTGCTGCGTGATCCGTGTCATGAAATCCAGCCTCCGCGCACAGGAAAGCGTGCAAAAACGACATGCGCCCTAAACGATTCGAAACAGATCGTCGTACACCGTTTCGATCGTCGAAATTACTCGCGATGCTGCCTGGAACGCTCGCTGAAACGTCATCATCTTCACGAGCTCTTCGTTTGGATCGACCCCGGAAACAGAATCTCGCTGCGATTCGAGTTGCTGTTCTGTAATCGCCAGCCCATCCAGTGCGAGCCGGTTTGAAGCAACTTCGCTGCCGATAAAGGAAGTTAAGTCTGCAACAGACTGTTCCAGCGTCCGGGTTCCATCCAAAGCGGCAAAGGCATCTCGTGTCTTCAAGAGCCGCGTTAGGTTTCTGGAATCACTGCTGGCCCCGGAAAGAGAGTCGGCGAAGCGTTCAGGGTTTGCCTGAAGATCTTCGTTCACCGAGATATCCGTCGCGCCGCGGCCAGTGAAGAATGAATTCAGTCCCAACGCCACAAGCGCACCAGACGTATCGGGTTCTGACACAACTTCAGAAGCGGCTGTGTCGCCAGTGTTGAGCGTCCCGGCTGAAAATGTCGCGAACAGGCCATCGTCAATCTCCACCTGGCTGCCTGGTTCGTAGCCATTGCCAACATTCAATCGTCTGACAAGGTTTCCAGAGCCATCGCGAACGTCCACAAACAGGTCTTCCGTCAGACCAACGGTTCCGGTTTCCGAAGCCGTCAGCGTGAACGTGTCGTTTTGCTCTCCGGCGTAGGAACCAGAGAGGGTTAGTTGCGACGTGCCCGTGATGGAAGATGTTGTCGGCTGTGTTCCGACCTGCCCGGTAAAATCGAAAGTGAATCCTGGTGACGCTGCAATCGCCAGCTTCCCCGATTCTGGTCGGACGAAACTATCGATACCGCCAACCGCTGCAATTTTCCCGGCAAGATCGCTGAGAGTATCGGTGTTCGCGTCAATGTCGATCCGGTTCAAAGTCGACTCACCGCTGGCTGTATCCGTGACGCGAACGTAAAGCGAACCGTCTTCGATCGGAAAGTCTGCCGCTGAAGTCAGAGCTTCATCAGGATTGGGAATGCCACGCGTTCCGGAAAGAATTTCGAATGCACCAAAACTACCGATACCGCGGCTATGCACTGAATCGACGGCGACAATCAGGTCTTTGGCAAACTGATCCAGATCGCCACGGACTCCGCTGACAAGATCGTTCCGAGCAGCAAGAAGTCCACCCAGTTTTCCGCCGGAGAAGTTCAACGCTTTGTCGTTGCCTTCACGAGTAACGACCGCGTTGCCATCCTTCACATCGAACAGAAGTGTCGGGGCTTCGTGCCCAATCACAGCAGCTCCTGTCGCGAATCGCGAGATCGTGTGATTGTTGTTCAGCAGGTCGGGCTGGATATCGATGTATTCTGCCAACTGGTTCACAACCCGATCAAACTGGTCACGCAGCGCGTTTGTGGATTCGTCGGTGTGGACCTTCCGCAGCATGCGTTCCTGAAGAACAGACACTTCCTGAGTGAGATTGTTGACCTCCTCTAAGACGGCCTGGATTTCGAGATCCAATTCCGCCCCAAGTTGTCTCACATCGCTGGACACAGCCTGAACCTGGGACGCCAGTTGTGAACCTTGTTCAACGACCAAACGTTGCAGCGTCGTATCGCCAGAACGAGACGATAGTTCCTGCATCGAGCCGAAGAACGCTTGCAGCCGATCGTGGATCGAACCTTCAGTAGGCGTAAGCAGAGTCTCGACGCGGTCCAGCGATTCCATCTTCGCTTCAGAGAACGCGGTCAATGAAATGTTGGTCGTCAGCAGTCCTTCGGTGACGCTGCTGCGGACCCGACGAATTTCATCGATATCAACACCGGTTCCGTAGCTATCGACCGCGCCGAGTGTTCGTTCGCCGAGTTGTACATCGCGACGGTGGTAACCCGGCGTACTGGCGTTCGCAATATTCTGCGCGCTGACATCAATTCCGATCTGGCTCGCGCGAAGCGCGCTGAGGCCGATTTGTAGTCCTCGCATATCAGCACCGGTGTTGAAAAATAGGACGAGATCGAGAAACACTGTGTTTGCCTTGAGCGTCGTATCCGTAGGTTGTGCCGCCAGTCAACACGCTCAGCGTCATGTCGATCACACAGGATCGGACGCTAATGATCGTCCAGACGCGTTCCTTCCGCCGCCGCAGAGTTCCGAGCGCCGTTCGCAGCTTGTGCAGGCGTTCTGAGAACTGAGGCTGATCTACCTCTTTGGGCAACGCGTCCAGGAGAACACTGGCAGAGAGCCCGGTCTCTGGAACCGACACTCTCGCCATAATCAAAGCCCGTTCGGTGGCGAGTGTTTCGGAATGTCCCTGCCGTTGTTGCAGAATCTGCAGTAGCTCACCAACGCGCGTTGGACTGGCGGTGGGGAGAACGGTTTCCATCTCCGTTAGCAGTTCAATCGATTCGTGAATTTGTGCGAGCGACTGTCCGAGGTTCTCCTCAAGCGACGTCGCTTGTTCGATGCTAAGTTGTGGTGTTGACACGCTAAACTCCCTTCAGGGCCAAAGTCGCTGGCTTCGCTACTGATGAAGTTGCTGCATCCTTAATGCTCGATGCCTTAGCCAGCCAGTCGTTCACCATGTCCTGAATACCGATGCCGCCGGTATCAGCAATCTGTCCGGCGACCATCATGTCGAACAAGCCGCCCAGCGTGTCCGACTTGTCTCCAGGGAATAGCCCTTCGCCAAACGAACTCTTGCGCATGGTGCTGACGAGTGTGGTCATCAACACGGCTTCAAACTGGCTGCCGACGCTCTTGTCGTTTTGAGCGAACGACGCCTTCCCAAGCTCAGACCGCGCGGCGGTCGGCAGTGGTGTTGGGTTGTCGATTGGTGTCATGCTTGAATCTCCCTATTCAAACGATGCCATTGGTCGCGTCTATTCGAATGCCAGTTCCGCGTGCAGAACTCCTGCGACCTTGAGTTGCTGAAAGATTGAGCTGAGATCGCGCGGCGCGACGCCTAGAGCATTGAGCGCTTGTGCGAGATCTCCAACGGTTGTCGTGTTACCCATCACGGTCAACGCACGACGTTCTTCCATGACGTCGACCTCCGTTCGGGGCACAGCAGCGGTAACGCCGTCGCTGAATGGAGCCGGCTGACTGATCTGCGGATTCTCTGTCGTGATGATTGAAAGGTTCGCATGCGTCACCGCGACTTCACTTAAGCGAACCATGCTGCCAACGATGACCGTTCCGGTTCGCTCGTTAATCACAACCCGAGCTTTGAGGTCTGGTTGGACTCGAATGGAACCGATTTTTCCATAGAAGTTGTTCACATCGCCAAGTTGATCGCCAGGAACACTGACCTCGATGTTACCCGGGTCGAGCGTGACTGCGGCCAACGGATACAGTGTGTTGATGGCTCTTGTGATGCGGCTGGCCGTTGTGAAGTCCGGTTCACGCAGAGCCAGTCGGATGGTTCCGTGATTGCCAACCTTGGTTACGATTGGTTCTTCAAGAATGAACCCGTTCGGAATGCGACCAACCGTTGGATGGTTCTTCTGAACACTGGCGGCATCACCACCGAAACTGAATCCACCGATGGAAACCGGGCCGGAACTTACACCGTAAGGCTGCTCGTCGAGACCAGTCAGCACTGTGTCCATCAGGTAACCGCCCTGAATGCTCTTGGCGTCATCAAACGTCGAAACCGTTACGTCAATCTTGCTGCCCGGGCTGGAGAACGGCGGCACATCAGCAGTGACCAAAACGACAGACAGGTTGTCGGTTTTGATCTGAGTATTCTGAGCAATATTCAGTCGCTGCGCAGGCGAGGCTCGGATACCAAATCGTTGTTCGAAGTGTTGAGCGAATTGACGCGTTATCGGCGACTTTCCACCGGTTCCATTCAGCCCGGCAATCAGGCCCATGCCAGTAAGCCGATTCGCCCGGAACCCTTCAACGTCGGTTAAATCCTTAATGCGAATCCCTTGCTGCCCAATGGCGAGTTGGGGCATCGCTACCAGCATCGCAAGCAGAATCACACGTTTGTTGCAGCACAGATTTCGCATATTTGATGACTCGACGATTACGCAAATGCGGGATGATTAAGGAGCCCTCTCCTTCGCAATCTGGCAGGGCAACCGGGTAACACGAAGGAGAGGGCGAGGTACGTTTTGGCCACGTTCAATTTGAAATCGAACTCTGTGCAAACGTCAGCACAGAGCACGAACGATACGATTTTAGAACGGCCATATTTTGTTGATCTTCCGGTTCAGCCAGCCTTGCCGGGTGAACTTCGACTCAGTGCCGACTCCATTAAATTTCATGCGAAGATCGGCAACGAATTGAGACTCGACGGTGTTGTTTGCAAGGATGTCGATGGGACGCACAATCCCAGAGACATACAGCGATCGTTCGTCACCTTCGATAATGATTCGTCTTGTTCCCACGACCCAAAGATTGCCGCTGGGGAGTACGGAATGCACTCGAACGGTTAGTCGGTCAGAAAAGCCACGCGAGCTTGTGAACCGGCTTGCTCCGTTGAAATCGCGATCAGAATTTGTCTCAGCATCGATGTCTGCCAATGCAGCAGAGACACCAAGCCCGCCAGCGGTATTTGAGTTGAACCCAAGACTGCCGCTGGAACTGGAACCCTTGTTGAGCTGCCGCTGATCGTTGTTGGTGATGTTTGTGTTCTCATTGACAAGGATTGTCAGGATATCGCCCGCTCGCCGCGCTTGTGTGTCGTAAAACAACCGGACCCGGCCGGGCCGACGTCGGCTCCACAGCGAATTCCGATACTGGGCAGAGACAGTTTCGGGAGCGAGGCCAATGACGGTGGCAACGAGCAATAACCAGGTCGGGGTTCGCATGTCGTCGTTTCCTAAAGTGAAGCCGATTCTTGATCGGACGGTGTCTTGAGGGTCGTCCCGGTTCTTGAACCGAGGCTTGAAGCACAAGAGCCACGGTAAAAATTCCTGTTATCTTCCGGCCTCAGTTCAAGAACCAGAACGACCCTGCATGTTTTCCCGGTGCGAAGCGTCAGCGATGATGCCACCCAGCTGTTTATGTGCCGCTTCAACTTCGCACTGGATGTTTAGAGCTCAATGACGGCTGTCGATGGACTCGTCAGTTTGCCAAACATCGTTTTGTTTGTTTTCGGATTCCGCATCCGTACCATCTGCCCGACTCGACCAGTCTCCATAAGTTCCGCATCAGCCAGACTGACTCGAAGAGAGCCCTTCACGGCCACCAGGCGGACTCGAGTTCGAGCTCGGACCGTGACCGGTTTGACGGGCAAGGGATTTCGAGTTGAAGCCGATCCGGTTTGACGAACTCGTTCGCCGGACGTCAGTTTGATTGCTGACCGGTCACCTTTGACCTGGGCTCGCCCAGTCGATTTGTCCAACGCCTCCACCTGAACGCTAACGCGAAGTGGGCGGTGCTGATCGGTTTTGATAACGGTCATTACTGTCAGCGAACCCGGGACCGGATTCGGTGGCATGTACGGTCGGATGGAAAGAACTCTTGCGTCTTCCGGCAACACGTCGAGTTCCAAAATGGGTTTGGTCAACCGTGCTGAAACTAGCCCAGGCTTCGTTTGCCACAACTCGACAAGTTCCGTGTGGATGGCGGTCAAAACCAACGATTCAATGTCCGGGTTTGTCGACTTTGGCTTCTTTTGCACCGCGGCGGCAGCGTTGGAATCGGCAAGGCAATTCGCGGATCCGGTCATGCGGAACGCGGTGTCGTCGAAACCCGCAAGGATCGCCCGGATCCGTACGGACTTTGCACTCAAAATCCTAAACGGCTTCTCAACAGTGATTTGACCAAGTTCCAGTCCTCGCAATCGCTCTCGTAGTTCGAGCGTACCCCCACGGATGGAAGCGACGTCTTTCAGGTAAACCGTTCCAGAAGAAACGTGTGTTCGCTGAAGCAATTTGATCTCGGCGATACCGCTCTTTGTTGTCTGTGCTGATACTTGTCCTGCGACGATCAGTGCCAGCGCGATGAGTTTGATTATTGAGTTCATGCCTCGCCCTTTATCGAATGATCTGCGCGCTGGTTGAAAGCATTTCGTCGCCTGCTTTGATGGCTTTCGCATTGATCTCGTAAGCTCGCTGCGCTGTGATGAGGGAAATGAGTTCGGACACTACAGCAACGTTCGAGCCTTCCAGATGCCCTTGTCTTAGTAGTCCCATGCCGTCTGTTCCCGGAACGCCTGCTACTTCTGTGCCTGATGCTGGTGTCTCGGAATACAAATTTCCGCCTTCGTTGCTAAGACCGGCCGGGTTAGGAAATCGAACCAGCTGAATCTGGCCAAGCTGTGTAACTGTCTGGCCAGCTCCAGCGACAAACCCGGTAACGGTTCCGTCGATACCGATGCCGACCCGTGCAAGATCCACTCCGTCCTGAATGGTCACGTTGCCGTCTACCAGAAATCCATCGCCCGTCACCAACCGCCCCTGCGCGTCGGTTCGAAAAGCGCCGTCACGTGTGTAGCGGAACTCTCCGTTTGGTAGTGTCACTTTGAAGAAGCCGCCCCCTTCGATCGCGACGTCCAATTGGTTATCGGTCCGTTGAACCGCGCCTTGCGTAAAAACCTTGTTGGTTCCGACAGCTCGTACACCACTGCCGATTTGCAAGCCCGTTGGTGTCATTTGGCCCGTAGCAATTTCACTACCAGCCGCTGTTGTTGTGGTGTAAACGAGATCCGCAAAGTCCAACATGCTGCGTTTGAAACCATTCGTATTGACGTTGGCAAGATTGTTCGCCGTATTGTCAATCATCATCTCCTGCGCACGCATGCCCGTCGCGCTGCTGTAAAGTCCTCGTAACATCCTTGTCTCCGAAGTTCTTTGTGCCGCTTGAAGGACTACTTAACTTTAGCCGGAAGTGTGCTTTTCAACGGCTTCCGAAATAGTACGCAGGGCTTTGCTGTTTGCTTCGTGGTGTCGCATTCCAGCCAGCATCTGAATCATTTCGATCACCGAACTAACGTTCGCGTTCTCTCGAAAACCCTGGAGGACTCGCGAGTCGGTCGGTTCTGTGTTCACACCCGGCGGTGCCTCAAACAATGTGGTTCCGACATTCTTCAGCGAACCCGTGTTGGGCACTGTGACAACTTCGACCTGACCAACCTGAACACCATTCGCGAAGACGGCGCCGTCTGTGCCAATCCGCAGGTCGCCTGTTGCGGCGTTTGGTGGAATGATGGGTGAGTTTGCCATCGTGTAGCCGCTGGATGTCACCAGTTCGCCGGCCTCGTTTCGATTGAACACACCATTTCGCGTCAGCAGTGGTCCGTTGGGGCCTTCAAGAACAAAGAAGCCATCGCCATCGATCGCGATGTCCAATGGCCTTTCGGTTTGTTGAACTGGACCCGGAGTGAAGTCTGTTTCGACGACAGTATTGCGCGACCCGAAACGGCTGGCGTTGGGTTCCTGCGTTCCCTCTCCGAAAGATTCGAAGGTAACGTGCGATCGCTTGTAGCCGGGAATCCCCGCATGCGCGAGGTTCCGAGACAGGACGTCCTGCCGGACAGAAGCGGCGTTCATCGCAGAAGCAGAGTTGTAAAGTCCCGTCAGCATGTTGGCCTTCCGTGGCGCGCGAAACGTTAATAGACGAAGGTATCGTCGCGCGACGGTAGAGGGCTGAATTGTTCGCTGTCACCGACAGCGAGTCTGAGCTTCGTGCGAACTTTTTCTGCTTCAACCAGCAAGGCAATTGTCTCCATTCGTTTTCTGTCGGGAAACACGTAAGTCGAATGCCTGATGAAGGATACGTCTCACGGCGATAAGGTCCTGATACGTCTGTGCTCCGAAGTATTTTCCGACGCGCGTGCAAGGTTTTCCGAGTAGAAGCACCCTTAGGTAGTACTACCACTTCTCGTCCGCTCGGCGCCCACAGGCGGGATCGGAAGCGTCGCAACCACCGATACAACCGTTACAAGCAGCCCGTGCGAATAGCGCTCGGGGTACCGTCCGAACTGATTTCAGAACTCGGCCGGACAGGTTCAACACGCAATAGGTGGTGGCCACGGTGAGCGACGAAGCGAAAACGGAAGACGGTGAAGAGAAGCCAAAGGGCAAGCTGGGACTCATCATGGTTCCGCTATTGGTTCTGATATCCGCCGGTGCAGGTTTCGCAGTTCCCATGATGATGGGAGGCAGCAGCGAACCCGAGCCCGAGAAGGATCCATTGGCTATTGAGATCCCCGATCCCATTGGCAAAGCCGCGTTTGTCGACTTCGGTGAAGTTGTGGGCAACCTCAATGACGGCCGGATGAACCGGTTTCTGCGTCTACATATCTCGTTGCAGATCGACGAAGCACAGCTGCTGAAGATTGAAGAGATTCACGAGAAGCAAAAGGCGGTTCTGCGGAACTGGCTTCTGAGTCACATCTCGGACAAATCGATGGACGACATTCGCGGAGCTTCGGGGCAGAACCGTTTGCGTCGCGAAATCAAAGAACAATTCAACGCTGTTCTGTTTCCCGACGGCGTCGATCGAGTCCACGATGTTCTGTTTCAGGAGTTCAACGTCCAATGAGCGATGCAACTCCTTTCGACTTCACCAAGAGCCGTGGTCTCGACCCACGTCTTGAGAATCGTATCCTCACCTGGCTGGACTTCTTTCGAAAGAGTCCCGCCCGGTTGGAAAGATCGCTCGGTGTGATTCCGACACTTCAGATCGAACAAATCACCAGCGGTGTCTTCAGCGATATCGCTGCTGGCTGGCCGGGTCCCGCCGTCGGTTGTGGAATCGACTTCGGTATCGGTGCAACAACGCCGACGCTGTTGGTCATTTCAGGCACAATGGCACGCGCATTAGTGGGTCAAATGTTGGGTGCTCCGGTTGTTGAAGAAGAACCAGACGCTGACGGCGAAAGCGAAGAAGGCGCCGAAGCCCCTGAACCAGAACCGCTGCCCGAGCTCACGCGCGTTGAACAATCAATGTTGGAGCTGTTTGTCAGCGAAGTGACTGCAGCCATGATTGAAGCGTGGCCGGACAGCACGACGCCTCCAACACTTAAAGTTGGCAATGTTGAAGTCGAAGCCGCGCGGTCTCGGTTCGTCTCGAAGACGGCACCGCTGGTCAGCATTCCGATTTCCGTGACCATCGGCAGCGTTACAGAAAGCCTGCAGTGGCTTCTTCCCCCGACAGCGTTCGCGGGTTTTGAAGAAGCATCAGCAATCAAGCCGACGGCCGAGAGTCGTCGTAACCTGGAACGACTGGTTCGAAGTGTTCCTGTCGAACTTGTTGTCAAACTTGGTGAAGCCCGTTTGCTGTTGCGCGATTTGGCTCAGTTGAAAGCGGGCGACCTCATCATTCTCGACAAGAAAATCGGTCAGCCGCTGTCTGCAAGCATCGGGCGTGGTTCACGATTCGTGGGCTGGCCGGGTCGAGTTGGTAGTCAGCAGGCGTACCAAATTGAAGAACTCAACGGCAGCCGCCCCGAGCCTTCCGGGAGGGCAGCGTAATGGCAGACGCAGATGAGCCGATCGGCGAAGCAGCACCTGAACCCATTGGTAGCGCTGCGCCAGAACCAATTGGCGAAGCCGCACCGCAGGAACCCGCTGTTGATGTGCGTACTCCCGAGTTTTCGGAAGTGCAGCAGCCAACAGGATTTCTGGCGGCAGGCAGTTCGCTAAGCAGTGTCTACGACGTCACCGTGACGATCACAGCAGAACTTGGTCGAGTTGAGATGCCAATCTCAGAGGTTCTCAAGCTGACCGAAGGCGCTGTGATTGAGCTGGATAGAACGGTCTCAACGCCGATCGACATTCGAGCACAGGGCGTCCTTCTGGCGCGAGGTGAAGTGGTTGTTGTTGATGACAGTTTTGCGGTTCGCTTGAAAGAAGTAACGCAGGCTCAGTCACCCGGTGCAGCGAGGGACGTTGCATGAACCGGTTCCTCACGCTTTCGATTTTCAGCATTGCGCTGCTAACCAACGCACTTGCCTCCGCGCAGGAAGCGGGTGCATCGGAGAGTCCTGGTGGTGATGGTGGATACTTCTCACCACCAATGGTGACGAACGCACTGTTCGTCGAGCGTGATGCAGCGTTTCACCTACCTAGCCGCGTTGTTGGCGTTGAACATCTTGCAACAGAGACCACTGCTGTCGATCAGACAGCGAACGAACATCAGCCGCGTGTGTTGGGTGTCGGCGGAAATGATTTGTCATTTCTCGACGACGACAGTGAATCTGATGGCCCAACCGCTGTTGCTGGAAACGCAAGCACTTTGCTGTGGCAGTTGGCTGCAGTTCTGGCGTTCACACTCATGGCGGTCGCGTTGGTCTTCGTGAAGAAGTCGATGCACAAATCGCCGACCATCGATGCCGGGCAGTTAGCACTCATTGGCACAATTTCGTTGTCGCATCGATCAGTTGTTCAACTGGTTGCGGCTGGCAACAGTGTTCTTGCGGTCGCATCGGACACAAGTGGAGTGAAGTCGATGGTTCGCATCCCACAACAGTTTTCTGACATGCTGGAACCTGAACCGGAAACGACGGAGGCCCAGCATGTTTGATACACCGACGGCATCCGCATCGGAATCGACCGGCTTCGACCCATTCGAAGTAGCACAACGTGCGAGTGAGAGTGGAACATTCGAATCGCTCGCGCCACCAATTCAAGTCGCACTGTTTCTCGGCGGGATGGCTCTAATCACGGCGATGGTTGTGAGCATGACTTCGTTCACACGAATCATCATCGTGCTTTCATTCACTCGTCGAGCGCTGGCAGCCCAGGAGATTCCACCGAATCCGGTTCTCATCGGACTCGCGCTGTTTCTCACTCTGTTTGTGATGGGTTCAACTCTGGACGACATCGACGCTCATGCGCTGCGCCCGTGGATGGCAGGAGACATATCGGCTGCGGAGGCGGCAGAAGCAGGTTGGGGCGACCTGCGCGGGTTCATGATGGAGCATACGCGGAAAAGCGACCTTGAGTTGTTTTTGGCTCTTGGGAATGTCAACGACGTGACGGCGCCAGATCATGTTCCGGCGCGTGTGTTGATTCCGTCGTTTGTGGTTAGCGAGCTGAAGACGGCGTTCATTATGGGTTTCTGTATTTACATTCCATTCCTGCTGGTGGATCTCGTCGTCTCGACGATTTTGATGTCGCTGGGAATGATGATGATGCCGCCGGTCGTCATCTCGACACCGTTTAAGATACTGCTGTTTGTTCTTGTCGATGGGTGGCACGTGATCGCCCGCGCCGTCAGCCTGAGTTTCTCAGTATAGGTACGCGCGTGGCCGCTTCCGTTGGTTCAAATACTGGTTTCGCACCGCGCAGTGATGCAGCGTTATCGCTGTCTCTGCTTGCGATTCTTATGCTGCTGCTTGTCCCGCTGCCCAGCGCGCTGTTGGACATGTTGTTGGTGTTGAACCTTGGTGTGGCAATCCTGCTACTGCTGGTCACCCTGAACGCGCGAAGGCCGCTTGAGCTTTCTGTGTTTCCGTCGTTGTTGCTTTTGCTGACGCTGTATCGATTGTCGCTAAACGTGGCGACAACTCGACTGATCTTGCTCGATGGCGATGCCGGAAAAGTCGTCTCGACGTTCGGCAACTTTGTGGTCGGCGGGAACCTTGTGGTTGGCCTGGTGATCTTTCTGATCCTGATTGTGATTCAGTTTATCGTCATCACCAAAGGTGCGACGCGGATCTCTGAAGTCAACGCTCGGTTTGTGTTGGATGCCATGCCCGGCAAGCAAATGGCGATTGATGCCGAACTTGGTTCCGGCGCGATCGATGATGTTGAGGCCAAAGCCAGACGGGAAGAACTGACGTCCGAAGCCGAGTTTTATGGGGCGATGGACGGTGCTGGAAAGTTTGTTCGAGGCGACGCCATTGCCGGTTTGATTGTGACCGGTGTGAACCTTGTGGGCGGTGTTGTGTTGGGCGTAAGCAATGGCCTAACCATGGTCGAGGCGTTGCGGCGCTATTCGATTCTGACCGTTGGTGACGGGCTGGTTTCACAGATCCCAGCTCTGATTATTGCCACGACCGCTGGTATTTTGGTTACGAAGAACACGTCGGAATCCAGTCTTGGCAACGACATCGGCATGCAAGTCATGGCGAACCGCGCACCGTTGCTGAGTGGTGCGATTGTGCTGGTGGTTCTTTCGTTCGCCCCGGGATTGCCGAAGCTTCCATTCTGGTTGATGGCTCTCGGACTGCTGGCTCTCTACCGAAAAGCAGGCATCGACCAGGACACTGCGGCGGAGGAAGAAGCCCCAACCGAGCCAGAACCACCAACCGATCCTGACGACGAACACCTCCGCGCGTTCTCTGCGCATGATCCTGTCGCGTTGGAAATCGGCGCGCGACTCATTCCGCTGGCGATGCCCAGCAACGCTGATGGCGTGACCTCCCGCATTGCGTCGATGCGGCGTGAGCTCACCAATCAGTTTGGGATTTGGGTTCCTTCGATCCGAATTCGTGACGCGATCCAGCTTTCGCCATGTACCTATCGAATTCTGATTAACGGCCGCGAGACAGCTCAGGCAGAGGTCTTCCCGGACAAGCTGCTGGC
>JBGCDN010000337.1:0-5980 GCA_045105495.1 Planctomycetaceae bacterium | reverse complement strand
TCATGTGTTGTTTGCAGGATGGGGCTACGAAAGCCTCCAAAGCGTCTGCCGAAGATGATTCGCACGGTCATGGGCAACACACATTTACCGTCGCGTTCAAGAAGTACGAAGACGGTGCTTTGTTGATCAATGAGCTGTACCCGCAGCTCAAAGCCGAGCCATTGGCGAAAGGGAAATCTGTTCGCATAAGTGGTGACCACGACTTGGTAGAACGGGCAGGTGCGTTGCTCGGAGAGTTGGGGATGTTGAAACCCACTGAATCGTGGGCGTTAATTACGAACTCCGTGAAGGGTCCCATGTCGTCAGCAATTGCGGCGAGTCGGCTTAAGGTCCGATTTCCGAACGTGAGTGCCTATTACTCAGAATCAAGCAATCAAATATTGCTCTTCGGTGATCGGGCGGAGGTTCAGGCAATCGCTGACGACGTGCGTCAGTGGGCGAAGCAGAAGCCCGGTTGGCAGGAGCAAATAATACATACTGGAAGCGTTGTGCCCTCTGTCATTCGGCCAGCATTTAAAGAAAAATTTCCTGATGCCGTAGCGATTGCGAATGATGACGAGAAAACGCTGCTGGTGTCAGTTCCAAAAGCCATGACGAAGCAGGTCGATGAATGGTTCTGGACTCAATATCCGGCTCTGTTCGCACCGAAGGCCGGGCCCAATCAAGCAGCAAATCGACCGCAAGTCGAAACAATGGTCCGCAAGGAATTCGATGCACGGCAGAAGGTTCACGCGGCTGAGCTACAACTGCTTAAACAGAAGCTCAAAGAACTCGAAACGCGAATCCAAACACACGAACGTTTGAAAGAACAAATGATTTCGAACCGTGTCGATGCTCTGCTGGCTGACCCATCGATGGCTCGCAAGAGTGCGACGGCGAGAACGGTTCGAAAATCAAAGCCAACTGACCCGTACAAGGTGCAGCCTGGCGACACGCTGGGTATTTTCATTCCGTATATCCTGGGTCAGGAGGGAGAAAAACCGCCGATTCATACCGACCCAACCGGCGTTCGGCCGCCAGCGATGGGATACCCGGTGTCGGTTCGAGATGATGGAACGATCTCACTCCCGGTCATTAAGGCTCAAAAGGTCGCAGGCCTGACGCTTCGGGGAGTCGAGGCGAGACTCATTCACGTGCTGACTGTCGAACAGAACATCCTGAAAAAAGGAACTGCGTCGGTCATGGTGTCGCTACTTCGAAGCGTCGATGATCCGATACCAGAGATACGGCAGGGTACAGGCGGTTCGCCGACTGCCAGAACCAATGGAGGGCGACGAGCATCAGGCAAGATTCAACCCGGGGATACGCGTGGATTGGTGGGTGGGAATGTCCTCGGAGACTCAGATGAAAGCCCGCCAATACACACTGACCCGACCGGCATTCGTCCACCTGCAATGGGGTACCCATTTCAGGTCCGCGCCGACGGAACGATTGGAATGCCATTGCTGGGGTCAGTGAAAGCAGCAGGGCTCTCGGTTGGTGAGTTCGCAAAGAGCTTGAGGAGAGCTTTTCAGGAAGAGAACGTCGTTGCCGGAGGGAAGAGTGTCATCATGGCTTCGATGATTCGGAGTAACAATGACAGCCAATGGCAAGAACTTCCCGCTATATGGAGCTCTGAGTCCGCTGGTGATCGAAACGGGGCGCGAGCAAATCTGGCACCTGCAATATCTGCTCCCGCCGAGTTGTTCCAACGCTACGTCGCGTTGCGAGCTGCATTTCGAGCGGCACAACCCAATTCTGCTGAAGAAGCTGACGCACGAACTGGCCTTGCCCTCCTTCTGGAAGAGCATCAAATGGCAGTGCGAATGGCGGAACACGTAAGAAACCAACAGAACGCTGCTTATAAGACGACTCAAGAGAAACTGAAGTTCAATGAGCGTATGGCTAAGCGTGGATATGCCGCTGACAGTGAGATCGTTCGGATGAAACAGGAAGTCCTCGATGCGAGGGTCCAAGCGGAACAGTCTGCAGCTTTGCTTGCTTCGTTGTCGAAACTGAACCTCGCCAGGTTCGAACGACCAGACAAGTCGCCAGATACGCCCACCACTTCACTTGTGAAGATCTTTAAAACGCCGTCCGAGTTCGCAGACAGTGTCGCGGTGATTAGTAGCGGGGCGGCAGGCGATGGTGCTACGGCACGGTTCAATGCACTGAAAAAAGAGTATGAACTTCAGTTGTCATTAATTCGGTCTGAACTGGAAGCCGCGAAAGAAGGAATGGTAGCGGCCAATGCCGCACTGATGAGAGTTCAGAAGCTTGCGGCAAACAAGGTCGCATCAACCTCCGCTCTCCGAACTGCGGAGTTGAGGAGTTCAAGGCAACGTGCAAAGGTGAAGCAGCTCATGGTCCTGCAGTCTGCCTATCAAGAAATTATGCCGGATGAATTGCCGCAGCCCACCTCGCCGCCACGGGGCGATTCAGCCGCTGCGGCAATACAGGGTTTGGCCGTGCAGATACTCAACAGTCCATCACAGTTTGCTGACAAGTTTGTCGAAGTTGAAGAACAAGCGAGTTCGGGAAACGGAAATGAGCGACGAAAAGGGATTACTCGGTTCAAGGCACTTCAGGCAGAGTACCAGTTGCAGTTATCCCTTCTGCAATCAGCGGTTGACGTTGCGAAAATCAGATTGGTCACCAGTGAGGGGAACGCGGAACGTGCGCAGAGCGAGGTCGCCAGTGGACTTTCGTCGGCAGCCACTTTGAATAAGGCCAACGCCGAGCTTGCTGCTGAAAGAAGTCAGCTGCAACAGCTGGCAGATATGCTCAAAGCCTACCAGGCGATTCGTCCTAGGAAGGCTGGCGAGAAGCGGGCTACTAAGACTGACGATGGGGACTTTGTCACGCCGAAGAAGCAATAATCAACGTCTGATACATCGCACCAACGCGACCGCGTTCGCCAGCCGTTTACCTGCTCTTGCGGGCAGGGCGGCTGGCTCTGGTTGAACGCCCAGTGAAGCCAGTAACTCGCTCAACGTACTACCGGTGGCGTCAGTGAAAGAAATCGACTTGAGCAACTCGCACCGTTGATCCGTTCCAGCCACCACCCCAAGCAACGCGCGAGTTCCTTTGCTGAACACAAAAACTGTGTCGTGCTCGCTGGTGAATGCTTTCCATCGCTGGCTGAGCTCGGAACGTGTGACAGCCGCTTCAAACGCCGATGCCTGCAAGCGCATGTGTTCCAGAATTTGCGGAGCCAATGGGTATGGTGGTTCAACCAGCTCGTGAAATAGTTCGCCAGTTGCAAGGCGGATCGCCGACCAAACGACTGGTGCATTTTCTGATTTGCGATCTGGATGACAGGGTACCGATTCACCGTAGGCGACGACGATGTTGTTCTCGTCGCCGAGCAGGCTGCGAGGGATATTCGTCGCAACTCTCTGATCGCCGTTTGAACGCTCGCGATGGCGTGGCTCGGCAGTTCCGATGACTGCGATGTGTCGATCAATCATCGTATTGAAAGCGGTAAGTAAGTCGTCGAGCCCCGGTGTTTCCGGTTCAATGGATCGCAGAATATCGACAGTTGCTTCGACCGTCGAAAGCGATTCGATACTGGGTTCGCGGCGAATGCGATACTGGCTGGGACTGGCCGGATCGATTCGGAACCGCGGCAAGTCGCGAAGCCAGCCGATGTCGCGGATCATGGTCTTGGCGTGATGCCAGGTTCCATCCAAAACTACAATCTGCTGCGGTCGATCAGCCGGGGCAACATCTTCGATCAACCTAGCGCCTTCACCCGGATACAGCAGGCCCGCGTTCGGATGAATCGCATCCTGTCGAGCGGCCAGTTCCGGCGTGAAACCAACTTCCATTCGCGAGTTCACCAACGCTCGATCTACGATCCGAGCCGTATTGAACGCATGAAACCGTTCGCGCGTATGCTGGAGTATCAGAACATTGGTTTGATTGTTGACGGTGGGAATGACATCACAAAAGCAATGCGTGACAGGGCGATAACACCCGTAGCATCGTTCTCGATGTTGTTCCGCGTCCGACATTTCATCTTTCCAACAACTGCGGTCCGAAGCATAGCGTGCGACCATCAAGTGCCGAAGGCTTCGCTCAACGAAGCTTGCAAACGAAAAGGCCCCGCCGACCCCAACAGACAAGATCACTCTCCCTCAGGGAGAGTCGGGCTATCAGGCCCGGAGAGGGCCGAGCGCAAGTGCCGACGGGTTGGACGATGTGAGAAGGCCCTCCCCGTCGCTTAGGCTCCGACCCTCCCACAAGTGGGAGGGTTTCTTTATGGCTGGTTCTTCTGAGAGTGTTGTGTTCTGCCCCCATTATTCTGCCACGTTTCATGTGCTCCTGTGGCTGAATGGTCCAGCAAACTTCCATGATTAACCCACAAACCTACCAGAAGACCCTGTTTGTTTGCTTGTTGTGGAAATCTGAGTTTCCTGTCAATATATTTCGTTAGTTGGCGAAATAACGAAATAGCAATGAACGACGTATTCCACGCACTCAGCGATCCGACTCGACGACAGATTCTTCAGCTACTCAAAAGCGGAGACCTGTCGGCCGGTGAGCTGTGTGATCGGTTCAAACTGGCGCGATCGACGTTGTCCGGGCACTTCAAGGTTTTGAAACATGCAGGGCTGATTGTGTCTGAACGGAACGGAACCACCATCGTTTACAGCCTGAACGTGTCAGCGATGGAAGACACATTGTCTGCCGTAATGAGCCTGCTGGATGTCGGAGAAGACAAGGAGCCGAAATGAGCAACCGCCCGATCGTGACGAACACGAAGACCGAACTCATGCACATTGGTGTGATCGTCGGCATGTTCATCGCTTCCGCCATTCTGTGGTCCAACGCGCCGGACCAGTTGCCTGTGCATTGGAATGCGAAGGGTGAAGTCGATCGTTATGGCGGCAAGTTTGAAGGATTGCTTTTGCTGCCGCTCATTACCGTCGGCGTGTACGCGCTGCTTCGGTTCATTCCGGTGATGGATCCGGGGCGCGAAAACTATGCTCAGTTTGCTAAGCCGTACTCGATGATTCGCTGGGGAACAACGGCTTTGATGGTTGCGATCCACGCCGCCGCGCTGGCTTATGTTGTGGGCTACCAGCCCGATATGGGCTTTGTGGTTGGTGGGTCGGTCAGTCTTCTGTTTCTGCTTCTTGGAAACACGATGGGGAAGATTCGGCCCAACTGGTTTGTCGGAATTCGAACCCCGTGGACGCTGTCCAGCAAACTGTCATGGACCAAAACACACCGCTGCGGTGGATGGACCTTCATTGGCCTCGGCCTGCTGATCGGTGCGACCACACTGGTTCGTTCAGAGTGGGCGGTGATGATGACAATTGTCGCGTCGATCGGCAGCAGTCTTGGTTTGGTGATTTATTCCTATCTGGTTTGGCGAACCGATTCTGATCGTGTTCCACCCGCCGGCACCTCTCCCGCTCCAAAGGAATCCAATGCGTCTGAATAACATGCTTCTGTTGTGTGTCGCGACTTCGTTGCTCGTGACGAAATCGGCGAACGCTCAACCAGCGAATGATGACCTCGAGGCCAAGGCCCGTGCGTTCGTTTCGTTGCTTCAGTCGGGCAAGTTCGGCGACGCGATTGTCCAGTTTGATGAGAACATGAAGAAGGCTGTTTCGGAGGACCGGCTGTCTCAAATCTGGCAGGGTTTGCAGCTTCAGTTTGGAGAGTTCCAAAAGCATGGTGCCGCCAAAGTCAGCCAGTCGAAGCCCCACCAAATCGTCGATCTGAATTGCCAGTTCAAGAACAACAAACTTGCTCTGCGGCTTGTCTTCAACGACAAGCTGCAAATCAGCGGATTCACGGTGCAACCGCCATTTGATGAGAAGCCCAAACCGGTTCAGGGCGAGGCCGTTGTGTTGAAGACGCCGACCGGCGAGATACACGGGTCTCTTGAGGTCCCGAAGGGCGCTGGGCCGTTTCACGTTGTTGTTTTCATCGCAGGTTCTGGCCCAACGGACCGCGATGGCAATCAGGCTATGTCGAAGAACGATAG
>JBGCDN010000336.1:0-4539 GCA_045105495.1 Planctomycetaceae bacterium | reverse complement strand
ATGAGCCCGGAGCAAGCACAGGGACACTCTGGAGACGTTGACACACGCAGCGATGTCTACTCGCTGGGAGTCATGCTCTATGAGTTGCTGACGGGTGACACGCCATTGCCCAGATCGTCGCTTCGGAACATGGACGTCATTGAAGTCTTAAGAGCCATCTGCGAAATGGAATCGCCGGTTCCAAGCGATCGCGCACAGAGTTCATTAAAGTCCGAAACTTACGCGATGCGGCGTGGGGCCAATGTGACTCGTCTAAGTTCTTCCTTGAGGGGTGACCTCGCCTGGATCACGATGCGAGCGATCGAAAAGCCACGTGAACGCCGCTATCAATCTCCTCAGGAGTTGGAGGCAGACCTTGTCCGGCACTCGCGCGACGAACCAGTTTTGGCTGGGCCACCGTCATGGGGCTATCGTTTGCGGAAACTGACGAAGCGGAAGCCGGTCGCCACTTCACTTCTACTCCTTACGTTCGTGAGCATTCCAGTTCTGTCATTCGCTGGATTCCGCTACCAACAACTTGCAGCAAAAGCGTCTCAGGCTGAGGTGGCGATTTCTCGGGCCGATGCAGAATCAGCCCGTGCCGATGAGAAAGCGGCACAGGCAAGAGTTGCTGATCAGCAGCGCCTGCTATCAGAGCAAAATGCTCTAGTTTCCCGCCTTACAGAACCCATTAGGCGATCATCGTCTGAAGCAATGAGAGCTAAGCTCGACGCTATCGACACCGCCCTGAAGCAGCTTGAGCTCTCGCCCGAATCCCGGGCAAACCTTTTGCTGTATCGATTCGACTTAATCCGAGCAGCTCAGCAGTTTGGCGACGCTATTCAGACCCTCTCAACAATCCAACCGGCTACACCGAAACAAGAAGCCCGTCTCTTGTTTCGCCAAGTCTGCATTGAAGACGACCCTGGAATCCTCATCGAGATCCGTCAAGAACTGGACACCCTTGCCCAACATCTTTCGCCAGCAGATCGGTCTTTCCTAAAAGCGACCGAACATCGAGAACCGCGAGAACAGATACCATTACTGCAAAACGCTCTCAAAGAAGACAGACTGCATTTAGATAGCCGGTACCAATTGGCTTTGGCCTATTGCCTCGTGGGTGACACAGACAAAGTGATGCAGCACTGTCGTGAAAGTCAGCTTCTCTACCCAGCAGATCCGCTGTTTGAAATCGTTCAAGGGTTCGCATCCGCATTCGCCGGGGACCAAACGGGATTGCAGCAGTCTCTCTTCAAGATCCACGGCCGACTTGGAGAACAAGAAACTCAGCAACTCCGCAGGGCGATGGAAATGATTCATAGCCTCGCGATTCAAGTCCGAAATCTCGAGTACGGGATGCCCGACAGCCTCAGTATGAGCAATGTTCTGGCCGCTCTCCAGCAGGCTGTGAGTATCGATCTGTCTTCACCGACTATGCAGTATGCTGCTCGCCAGCTTGCTGTTGCACGTTTTGACAGAGGTCAGACACTACCCGCCACCAGCATTCTCCTTGCTCGGTGGACCGCTGCGAGTGCCGCCCTTGCGATTGGCATACGCAAACCGTACGAAGCGTTGCTAGGCGAGTTAGAAGAAATCTCTCCGATGCTGGGTGATGCTATCTTTGCCTATCCAAGAGCGATCCTCTTCTTTGGCAAAGAAAGCTGGAGTGAACGAATCAGGCGACAGGAAGCCATTCTTAAGGGCCCCTCGATGATTCCAGCCCTGAAATCGGAAGTCGCCTACCTGCTGCATCTGTCACGAAGAGGCCTGTTCCAGGAAACTCGCGACGAGGCTGTACTGCAGCAAGCGTCGGAAGCACTGCAGCTGTGGCTTACGCTCAAGCCGCAATGGCATGGTGAACGCCTAAAAAGCTCAGTCGATACTGCTATCGCGGTCGATGACCTGAACCTGGCGAGACAAGTTCTGATTCAAGCTCAGCAGGAAATTCCTAGAACAGACCCTGCCGTGCCCTTCTGCCGGCTCAACATCCTGTACGCGGAACGTGCCTTCGTCCCAACAGTAGAACTCGCCGACCAGATTCTCGCTGACGAACAGTGGATGTCGCACAAGTGGTTGTTAGGCCAAGCCAAAACCCAACGAGCAAAAGCGAGGAAGGAGCTCAGCAAGGTGTCCGACAGCGACACAAAGGAAACACCCACCGATCAACGGCTCGAACCAACCCGGAAATGATTTACCTCTTGGGCCACCTCGAAGCAGTTGGGTGTAACTTCACCACAATCACCCGGCTTTGAGTTTGCAAGAATTCATACTTCTGATGTCTAGTTGGCTGCCTCATCGCTTATCTCCGTGCGAACCAGTTTGCAAAGGAGAAAGCATGAACCGAGAGCAAGTCCGAAATCGTCTTCGATGTGAGTCCGGCATGGAGTCCGTTCAGGCCGTACTGATTCTTGCAGTAGCAGCCCTGATACTGATGGGTATGCAGCAACTCTGGAGTCCTTCGAGTGGGGCAGGCGTCCAGGGTTCTGTTGAAGACATCGTTATCGCGACCATTGCTGGCGAGGAAATTGAAGGGTCCGGGTTTGGTAGCTCAGGAAGTGGCACGACTGGCCCACCATCTACAGGTGGTTCAGGAGGAACTCAAGAACCGCCAGTCACTGAACCGCCTACGAACGAACCACCGGAAGAGCCGCCCCTTGAGTCTCGCTCGTTCCAGGAGGTCTATATTGCTTACCTCTCTGACGAGACCAAGCGATTTGCAAACGCGACTGTTCAGGCCGCGAAAGACGAACTCGCCACTAGCCTTGATGACCTAACATGGTTTGATCCGGAACTCGCTCAGAAGACAGACATCATTCTCAAGGAGAACATGGTTGAGCTTGCTGGTGCATTGTTTGACGGCACCATGGCCACCAGCGGTCTAGTCGATGCTAAACGAGACATCGATCAGTTGGCGAACGCTGGTCGATACAACGAGGCCTGGAACAAAATTTGGTCGGCTCCGGCAAAGTTCTCCATAGAAGTTTTTCTCGCATCGAAACCCGTGAGTAAGGTGCTGGATAGCTTGCTAGGGCTAGTGAGTGTCGCGATTCAGGTTGGAGTTCCCAACGCTGTTGAATGAGCCGTGGCCAGCGTTGCCAACAGCCTTTGGAAGCCCGTTGGCGGAAGCATTAATGACAAACTTTGGGAATGGCATGACGCCGGTTGGCTTCCAAAGCCACGGATCCCTCGAGATCACTTTTGATGGAGGACTCACGTTTGTCGGCGGTTGAATATACATCTAAAGAGTAGAGAATCGACCCGCATCAGGCCGGCTGCAGATTGAAAACCGCAACCGCAAGGTCTATTTTTGGTTGATATGCGGATTCCACAGATCCCAATATCAACCCTACGACTGGCGTAGCAGAGCGACAAAATGACGCAGCCCGATTTTGAGAGTCTCTGCGGTCAACTCGAAGCATCCTGGCGTGCCGGGAAACCGGTTGAGATCGAGAAGCTAGTGTGTGAGGTTACTGCGGATCGTCAAGGCGAGTTCCTCAACGCGTTGCTCAGAGTTGAGCTCGCTTACCGCTTCAAAGTAAACGAGCAACCAACGCTGGCCGAATACACGGCTCGATTTCCAAATCAACATTCCATCGTCGCCGACGCATTCACTGCGGCTCAGCAACACTTCCAGTCACGGGATGTTGCAGCCATACCAACAACCAAAATTGTATCAGCTAGTCAGGTAGCCAATTCGCCTGACGAACTCTCGAATCGAGTTGGTCCCTACAAGATTCTCCAGCCCATCGGCAGAGGCGGTATGGGTCAGGTCTTTATGGCCGAGCAGAGTGAACCCGTCAGACGTAGAGTCGCTTTGAAAGTGATCAAGACCGACACGCCGACGAAAGAGATCCTGGCCCGGTTCGAAGCCGAGCGGCAGGCCCTCGCGATGATGGATCATCACAACATCGCCAGAGTTCTTGATGCCGGCGTCACTGATGATGGTCGTCCTTACTTCGCAATGGAACTGGTAAAGGGCGTCCCCATCACAGAGTACTACGACAAGAACCGATTGACGCCCGACGAGCGGCTGGAACTCTTCGTTCAAACCTGCCGGGCCATCCAGCACGCCCATACGAAGGGAATTATTCACCGAGACATCAAACCGTCAAACGTGCTCGTAACGCTCTACGACGGAAAACCAACGGCCAAGGTTATCGACTTCGGTCTGGCCAAGGCACTGCAGGATACCACGCAACTCACAAATAGAACGCTATTTACTCAATACGGCCAAGTTGTAGGAACGCTCGCCTACATGAGCCCTGAACAAGCCGAGATGAACGCGCTTGACGTCGATACTCGGACAGACGTGTATTCTCTCGGAGTGATTCTGTTCGAGCTAATGACCGGTTCGACTCCATTGACCTCGGCCGAGATCAGTTCGGATGGCCGGCTCCGAACACTCAGACGGATTTGCGAAGAACAATCGCCTCGTCCAAGCCAACGCCTCAGTGGTGTCGGCAGGGAAATTAGCGAAATCGCCGAAAATAGGAGCGTAGACAGTCGACGGTTGCTGCGCATTATGAACGGCGACCTTGACTGGATCACCCTGAAGGCACT
>JBGCDN010000335.1:0-3304 GCA_045105495.1 Planctomycetaceae bacterium | reverse complement strand
CGATTCATTCGACAAGAACTGCGTTAGCTGAGTCACGTCGCGAGTCGAACCGTCGTCGTAGTTGGCCGTCACTTTCAACTGAGCCTTCGCCCCGTTTTCCAGAACGGCCGCTTTCGGTTCGACTTTCACTCCGACCAACTTGGGAGTTGTTTCGAGTCGGCGTGGAACACCGTTTTCAATCCAATCCCGCAACACGAGAAACGCTGCTGAACCGCGTTCAATGCGTCGGCCACCACCGTGTGGAATGAGTGCCGCCGGCTTCGTCAGCATCAGACTCTTGTCAGGTACAGCGGGTAAAACACGTCGGCCCCCCGCTTGTTTCGTGATGATGTCGTAGTCACCATCCGGATCGAAACCGAGCAACGACAATTGGAATCCGCCCTGACCACCGGACTTCCCATGACACGCGCCGGCATTGCATCCGTATCGTGTGAGAACCGGCATCACATCGTTCTCAAAATCCACGTCCTTCGCGCAGAGCGATGTCGATGGAAGAACGAATAGCGCGATGATGGAGCAGCAACGGATCACGGTGAGATAATCCAAGGTGGGACCGAAGGGGTCGGTATTCAGGGGAGGCCTGTATTGTAGCCCAATGTAGGGGGCCTACGAAACTGATATCGGTTTCACAATCATCGCACGTGCAACCTTCGAAAATCGGTTTCCCAATTTTGCCTGCAGACGCTCGCATTGCCCGGTTACGCAGGCAAGTCGTAGTGGAAGTTGCTACTTTGCAACGACTTTATCTGCGAAAGAGAGCCGATGACGGACCCGAATCCCTACCAAGCAGCCTTCCCGATCGAGGAAGAACCCAGCAAGTCTCGCGTCCCATGGCTGGCTCTGATCATCATGTTAGGTGCAGTCGTCGTGTGCGCCGTAGGGATCGCCTACACCTACCGTCTCAAGTTGTCGCGCTCTCAAGTCCAACGCGCTCAAGCCAACGCAGAGGCAGCTCGCGCGATGGCTGAAGCCGAAAAAGCATTGTCCGAATCAACCGCTCGCGCCACTGAATCTGAAAATCGCTGATGGCAACGAGCCCGCACTATTTCTGTGAAGACTAAAGACTTCGTCGCGAGACAAATCGATGCATCCGATTGTTCTACTACTGCTTATCGCTGTTCCAATTTGCGTCCTGTGCTTCGTTGGGAATCCTGTCGTTAGAAGCATTGTTTTGTTGGCAGTCGCGGGTTTCTGCGGGTTTGGGTTCCTCGCTTCCTTCGAACCGCCCGGCAGCTTGATCTGGAAACTGGGCTACGCAGTGAGCGGCCTCTCAGCATTGATCGGAGCTGTCTGGCCCTGGTTTACCGCTTTTGGCCCCGACCAAGGCGACTGACCTGCTGAATTCGCAAAGCACAATCGGTCGGAACAGGCGTGTTCTCTTCATGTATCTGTCTAAACTACTTAGTGAGACAGTGAGTACGCACTCTCAGTAATCGAATGCATTGGAAAGCGTCATGGCACATCTGAGTTTCTCCGAACAGGTGAACCGCAACTTCGAAAGAGCCGCCGCACTGAGTGGCCTGCCCGACGACCTGCTCGCGCAGATCAGAGAGAGCAACAGTATCTACAAGCTGTCGTTCCCGGTTCGGCGTGACAACGGAACCATCGAAGTCATCAACGCGTACCGCGTCGAACACAGCCATCATCGGCTACCAACGAAGGGTGGCATTCGCTACAGCACCGCCGTCAACCAGGACGAAGTCGAAGCCCTTGCCGCGCTCATGACCTACAAGTGCGCGGTTGTGGATGTTCCTTACGGTGGAGCGAAGGGCGGAGTTTGCATCGATCGCAAGCAGTATTCCGAAGGAGAGTTGGAACGCATCACACGGCGTTACACATTCGAACTGTTGCAGAAGAATTTCATCGGCCCAGGTGTCGATGTCCCGGCTCCAGACATGGGCACGGGCGCTCAGGAGATGGCCTGGATTGCCGACACCTACCTGCAGATGAGTCGCAATGAACTGGACGCATTGGGATGCGTCACGGGTAAGCCAGTCGAGTTCGGAGGAATCCGCGGGCGTGTTGAAGCGACCGGTTTGGGCGTGTACTACGGCATCCGCGAAGCGTGCGCTGACAAAGACGAAATGCAAAACTTCGGCCTGACTGCGGGCATCAGTGGTAAGCGGATTGTGATTCAGGGATTCGGAAACGTAGGTTTCCACGCTGCGAAGTATCTCTCGGAAGCTGGAGCCAAAATCATCGCGATCGCGGAATGGGATGGAGCCATTGTCTGCGACGAGGGTATCGACATTGCTGTCTGCGACAAACATCGTCAAGACACCGGTTCCGTTCTTGGAACTCCGGGGACCACCGAATTGCAGCCCACGACAACGGCGCTGGAACTGGAGTGCGACATTCTCGTTCCTGCTGCTTTGGAGAACGTGATTACGAAAGAGAATGCGCCAAAGATTCAAGCAAAAATCATCGCCGAAGCGGCGAACGGCCCAGTCACTGCCGACGCTGGTCAGCAGTTGTTCGAACGCGGTGTTCTGATTCTGCCCGACATGTACCTCAACGCTGGGGGGGTGACTGTTTCTTACTTCGAATGGCTTAAGAACCTTGAACACGTGCGGTTCGGTCGGATGCAAAAGCGGTTCGCAGAGAATGTGAACCGCGGTCTGCTGGAAGCTGTTGAATCGGTCACCGAACGTCGTTTCTCCGAACAAATGCTGGAAGCGGTCGCCCGCGGTGCAGACGAGCGAGACCTTGTGTACTCAGGTCTGGACGAAACGATGACTAACGCATTCCGCGAGATCACATCGATTCGTCGAGAACACGAAGGTGCCATCGACCTACGGACGGCGGCGTACATTTCCGCGATCAAGAAAATCGCTAAGTCGTACCAACACATGGGCATCTTCCCGTAGGCGGAAAGCGACGACCGCTCTGGACACATCTGGTCAATCCGTACTTGCGGGCCTCCGAGCCCCAAGGTCTTGGTTCTTCCGAGAGTCTTGTGGCCTGGATGGGAACGAGTGGATCCCAGCGATGGCTTCTTGACCCAGACAATCAACTCCATGGTGAACGGCTGATGTCCTATATAGCAGAATGATGCGGGCAGAATAATGAAACACGACTGAGCAAATCACTCTGCCCCCACTATTCCGCCAAGTTTCAGTGTGTTCCGGGGGCTGAATGGTCCAGCAGCCTTCTACGATTGACCCCAAAGTTACCAGAAGACCCAAGGTCTTAGGCCAAAGGTAGTTCGCGGTCGATGATCGATACTGAGCGCAGTCCGAGCGATTGTTCAAGTAGGTAAATCGCTTTTACTTGGGGCTCGGAGGCCCACAAGTACAGGTTGAGT
>JBGCDN010000334.1:0-16620 GCA_045105495.1 Planctomycetaceae bacterium | reverse complement strand
TGAACCAGTGATCAACGCGAACGTCTTCGCGAACCATCGTACCAAGCACAACGGATAGCTTGCCGTTGGCGATCACCAGACTGTTTGGGGGCATCCGAACGTCTTTTCTGACGCGAGCGACATCGGCGAGCCGAACGAAGTCGCCGTCAGTTCCGAATCGAATTGGTGTCTGACCGACGCGAGCGATTGAATCGAGTTCCGTATCGACTTCAAGCGGTAGGTTGCTGCGTCCGCGAAGTTGTCCTGCTGTGATTTTCGAGTCACTGTTCGCCAGCTGCTGGGCGATTTCGCCCGGAGACAGTCCGAGCGCGACGGCTTCACTTTGGTTTAGCTCGACGGTGATTTCTTCATCAGGATCGCCAAAGATATCCACAACTTCGGTTCCGGGAACGCTGCGAAGTCGGTCTGCGACATCTTCCGCAAGTCGGCGGAGTATGGCTTGGTTTCCAGCCAACGGATCATTCGTGTCTTCAACGCTCCACGTCACCGCCAATAGCAGCGCGTACGCTTTGACTTTCTGTTCTTCGAAAACCGGCTCCATCGCGCCCTCGGGGAACTCAAGGGCTGCGTCATCGACTTTGTCACGGACCCGTGACCAGATTTCATCGACGTCGTAGATGTCGTCTCGGAGTTCTATCGAGAGGGCCGAGAATCCAGCTCGCGAAATCGACCGCACCTCGTTGATCTCATCGATCTCAAGCAACGCGTCTTCAAGGCGTTCAGAAACAAGCGATTCCACTCGTTCAGCAACCGCACCGGGAAACGCGGTATTCACGTTGGCAAATCGTGCGGTAAGGATTGGGTCTTCCATCCTCGGCAGCACGTAGTAGGACGACGCACCGGCAACGAAAATTAGCCCCAGTGCCAACATGGTTAGCCGAGGATTGCGGAAGAACAGGTTACTCATCGCGACTGTTCTTCAATCGGATCGACCGTCTGGCCGGGAACAATTCGATGCGAGCCTGACGCGATGACTCGGTCACCGTCTTTCAGAGTGCCACGCACAAAGGCGCGCTCGCCAGTGGTGTAGATGACCTCGACGCTGACTCGCTCGATGACATATTCGCCTTTGTTCGTGGGAACTACGACAAACGCCGACCACAGTCCCCGGGTTCCTCTGGTCAGCGCATTCAGCGGAAGCCAGAACCCGGTCGTTGCGATTGTCTCATTGTATTGCAGTCGGATGACGTCGCCCGGGACCGGGCCGAGAGTTTCTTCACCCGTGGAATCCAATTCGAAAATGACAGCCTGATTTCGAGTGGTTTGTTCGACCAACGGAAGTTTGGCCTTAAGTCGACCCGTAACCGTGCTGTCGCGCCAAATGAAACTAAACGCCTCAGCATCGCTTAAAGGTTTCGCAAGTCTTGCAGGTAGCCCGATTCTGGCTTCAAGTTTGCCTGATTCAACCACGGTGAAAATCGCCTGCCCTGGATTGACGATTGAACCGGTATCGATGTGTCTTCGCGATATCGTTCCGGCGAAGGGCGATTTGATTTGACTGTCATCAATCCTGACATTGATCGCTTCAACTTGCGCGTCGAACTGCTGCACGACAGCCCGCTGGGCTTCAAGCTGTTCGGTACGTGTGCCGGCAAGAAGTTCTTCAAGTTGCTTTTGGGTGCTATTCCGAAGCGCTTCGGCTGAATCGACTGCGGAACGAGCGTCGTCCAGTTGTTGGTCTGTTCCACCCCCTCGACGTCTTAGTTGGCTTGTGCGAACGAATGTGGCTTTGGCGAGAGTTAGTTGGGCTTCGAGGCTTTCAAGCGACGACCGAGTAGCCGCGATGGTTTCCTTTCTCGGGCCCGCTTCCAATTCTGCAAGTTGAGCCTGCGCTTGCTTGCGGTTCGATACCAGTTGGAGCTTTTGCTGCTCCAGTTCTCTGACATCCAATTCCGCCAGAACCTGCTGCGCCTGGACTCGATCGCCTTCGTCGACAAGTAGCTTTAGCAGTCGTCCGACTCTTTGGAACGCGAGCTGGCTGGTTTGACGAGATTCGATCGTGCCTGCGTAAGTCCTTGCTTCTGCGTACGAGGTCATTTCGCGAACCGTTTTGACGGCGACAGGTAGTTTCCGTGCCTGCGGTTGTTCGCCGGACCGGGAATCCCCTGAGCAGCCCGTGAGCATGAATCCGATAAGGATGATCGGCATGTGGATGTGACGAACCGTCATTTTCGACCTCGTCGTGAGCGTTCCCGGTGAACCTTTAATTCGTCTGCGAACAGTTCTTCGGGCACGGTGTCGAACAACGACAGATAGTCGACTTCGGTCGAAAACGGTTTCCACCCAAAGCCATCAAGGGCGTGGTTGGTACCGTGACGCAGTGTTTCGAATGGGTCTTCGATGCCGAGTTCTGTAAGCGATCCAGACTGGGCAATGATTGAGTGTGCTCCGAAGCTCATTGACCAAAGAGAGAAAACAACGTCTTCGGGGGTCGTATTCTCAGGCAGCGATAGGTCCCCGCTGGCAACGGCGTCTCTTACGATTCCCGCAATCACACCCATACAGGCTTGTTGACCAGCTCGCATCTCGAATCGTCGTTTCTCGCTGGTTTTCTCCCAGATTGAGGACACGAAAACGACTTGTTCGATTTGAAAATGTTGCGGATACAGCCGGACGAATAATTCGTCAGCGACACCGATCGCCACAATCCGCTGGCGGCTGGCGCCGGTGTAAGCCGCAGCCTTTCGGAACATAGTCGACTGCTTCTGTTGCGTCTCAATCGCTAACGCCAGCAGGACTTCTTCCTTGTTGGGGAAGTGGTTGTAGATGGTTCCCTTTGAATATCCGACATCAGCGGCCAGCGAATCCATGCTGAGCCCAAGGTAGCCCCGCGCGTCGACCTGCTGTCGGGCGGCAGCCAAAATATGCCGCTCACGGTCTTGTATTTCCTGCTGCTTGGCTGAAAGAACCGACATGTGTGCATTCTTGACGGTTCGTCAGGAAATTCAAATGCGAATTTGAAAATGGCTAAGTCAGATCTGCTTGGGCTGGTTCGATCGGACTACTTCGTGGCGGATAGCCGTGTAGAATGAGCGCGACTTTCTCAAGACAGGAGGCTTCGATGCCGTCGCCGTTTCCCGGGATGGACCCATTTCTCGAATCACAGGAATGGGAAGATTTCCATAGTCGATTCAACACCGCATTGTCAGATGCACTCAGTTCGTCTTTGCGTCCGAACTACTTTGTTCGAGTCGAGAGGCGGCTGTACGTAGAAGAACCGGACCTTGGGAAGTGGTCGATCCGTCGCGCTGATGTTGCAGTGGTGGCGGATGATGCCGGGCCAGCATCCGGTCGCCAGACGGAAACCACAGCTTCTGGCGCCACCATTTGTACGCTTCCCATGCCGGTCGAACGACGAGAGACGTACTTGGTTATCCGGGAACGGGCGAGTTCGGAAGTCGTCACAGTGATCGAACTGCTATCGCCGTCGAATAAACGCAAAGGTGGTCGCGGTCATCAGGAGTATCTGCAGAAGCGAATGGACATCGTTTCCAGTATGACTCATCTCGTTGAGATTGATCTTTTGCGAGGCGGTGAACGATTGCCGATTCGAGAACCATTGCCGCCCGGTGACTACTACTGTGTCGTTTCCAGAGGCGATACCCGCCCGCGGGCTGAACTCTACAGCTGGGCTTTGGCTGATCCAATCCCGTCGATCCCAATTCCATTGAAACGCGGTGACGCCGATGTTGTCGTCTCAATGCAGGAGATTCTGGACTTGGTGTATGACCGGGCTGGCTACGATTTGTCATTGGACTACAACGCCGATCTCGATCCCAAGCCGGAACCCGAAGTACAGGACTGGATTCGGAAATGCGTTGCGGAAGCTTCCGAATCTGATTGAGGTTCGACTGGCGTCGATGGTCTTGGTGATGATTTCCTGATTCGGGTGCTATAGTCCGCAGCACGTGGCGTTGAGAAGTTTGGAGAAGAACCGTGGGTCTGCCGAGTATCGAGCTTTTGGAGCAGCGACATTCGTTTCCGTGTCACTACACGATGAAGGCGATTGGCAGCGCGGATGAGAATTTCACGGCTCGTGTGATTTTTACGGTTCGGGATGAGCTGAAAATGGATGAAGATCCCACGTTTCGTATTCAAACCACGAAAGGTGGTCGGCACGTGTCGATTACAGTCGAACCCATGTTTGAGTCTCCACAGCAGGTTTTGGGGCTCTATAGTCGGCTGAGTCAGTTGGACGGTTTGGTCATGCTATTGTGATGTAGCCGGCGCGGTTGTGGTTTCGCGGTGAATTTTGTTGGCACGTTTGAGGGCGGCTTAATGAGTGAGCGTTGGATTTCGGATCGGCTTCAGAAGATCGATGCATCGGGTATTCGCAAGGTCTTTGACCTTGCTGCAAGCATGAAGAATCCGGTGAACCTAAGCATCGGCCAGCCACACTACGACACACCTGATTCTGTAAAAGCCGCGCTGTGTGAAGCCGTTAACAGTGGCAAGAACGCGTACAGTCAGTCTCAGGGAATCGCACCGTTGCTCGAACGGTTGCAGTCTGACGTTGATGCAAAGTTTGGTCACAGCGATCGTAAAGTCTTCGTCAGCAGCGGAACCAGTGGCGCGCTGATGTTGGCTTTGAATACGTTGGTGAATCCAGGAGACGAAGTCATCGTCTTCGACCCGTGGTTCGTCATGTACAAGCACCTCACCACTCTGGTGGGTGGGAAGTGCGTAGAAATTGATACGTACCCTGACTTCAAAATTGATCTCAACAAAGTTGAAGCGGCGATCACAGATCGAACCAAAGTCATTCTCTGCAATAGCCCGTCGAACCCAACCGGCTACGTGGCGACTGAAGAAGAGCTAAGAGGTCTTGCTGAACTCGCAGCGAAACACGACATCGCGCTGATTAGCGATGAGATCTACAGTGCGTTTGCCTACGACGGTCCATTCCTAAGCCCGGCGAAATGGAATGAACAAACAATCGTGATCGATGGATTTAGTAAGTCGCACTCAATGACTGGCCACCGACTTGGCTTTGTTCATGGTCCCGAGCACATCCTTCAGCAAATGATCAAGCTGCAGCAATTCACCTTCGTCTGCGCGCCGCACCCGGTTCAATGGGCTGGCTTGAGTGCCCTCGAATGCGACATCTCAGGATATGTCGATGAGTATCGCAAGAAGCGTGATTTCGTAATTGGCGAGCTGAAGGATGATTTCGAGATCGCCGGGGCAAATGGGGCATTTTACTTGTTCATTAAGGCCCCATGGGGGACGGGTTCGGAGTTCGTTGCGGAAGCGATTGCGAACGATCTGCTCATCATTCCCGGCAGTGTGTTTAGTCCGTCTGACACGCATTTTCGCGTGTCCTACGCATCGACAGATGAGACACTGGAACGCGGCGTCGAGATTCTTAAACAACTCGCGCGTCGCGGCGGTTGATTAATTCGAGAGGGGTGAGGATGAGGGCTCTGATCAGTGGTTGGAGTTTGCCAGACCTCGCGTCTTTTACACGGAATAGTGAATGCGCTTGACGTTTATTCCGTTCAATACACATTATTGAGACAGACAAGCTGGTTCCGACACCATTTGGCTCGGGTTTGGGTGCATGGTGAGACGTAAAGTATTCAGTACTCGTTACCCCTTCTCACTTTGCGCCGATTGGTTCTGAAGCAGCCGAGTTGCCTTTTCTGGAGAACCTGATGATCCACACCCGCCGAAGAGTCCGGGGGTTCACACTTATTGAACTTTTGGTCGTGATTGCCATCATCGCGCTGTTGGTCGCGTTGTTGCTGCCTGCAGTTCAAAGAGCACGCGCGACCGCTCAGAGAATGTCCTGCCAGAACAATATGAAGCAGATTGTTCTGGCACTCCACAACTACCACGACGCTCACCTTGTGTTTCCCCCGGGACAGATTACGAGTCGCTGGGTGCAAAACGGTCAGGGTTCGAACATCTTCCGGTTCACTGATCCGCAAGAGCCGCGATTGTTGGATCAGCGACTGGGACTGCACGGGACCAGTTGGATGCTTCACATCCTGCCACAAATCGAACAGACCAACACGTACAAGTTATGGCGATTCGATTTCAATGCGGTCGCCAATGGTGACGTAAATGCTGAGAACCGCTGGCTGATTAACGGTGCCGCTCCGGCTCAGACGGACATTGCGACGTTCTACTGCCCATCACGACGATCCAAGATGGAAGCTTCCGGACGTTTCGCCAAGCTGCGACGAATCGACACCGACCGCAACGGAAATCGAATTCTTCAACAGCCATGGACTAAGGGCGGGAACGACTACGTTGGGTGTGCAGGTTCAGGCGATGTGTTCAACGACGAACAACGAGCTGCCTGGGATCTGACTCCAGATGAAGTCATCCGTCAAACCAACCTCGGTAACCTACAGGTCAACCAGGACGCCCTGAACATTGGTGTGTTTGGTGTGAACAGTTCGGTTTCGATCGATCACATCACAGACGGCACATCACAGACCATGATTATCTCTGAAGCCCAAAGACTGACCGATAACACGTCTGACCTCACGATTTCCAGCGATGGCTGGGCGTGGGGTGGCCCCGCGACGATGTACAGTGCTTTGGTTGCTCCCAACAAAGGCACATCGTGGGAGTATGCAGGCGGACCTCACGAACAGATTGTGCAGATCGGCATGGCTGACGGTTCTGTCCAACAGGTCAGTGAGAGCATTAATCTGCTTGTGTGGCAACGTCTTGGCAACTATGCCAATGGTTTGCCGGTTGAGAAGTTCAGCCGCTAATTGGTTGCGAAATCAGGTTTGAACCAAAGATGGGGTCGTCCTTGACGGTCCCATCTTTTTTATTTGGTTCTGCTGTTCCTGCGAGAGTTAGTGCGAACTGTTGAACCTTGTAGTAACCTTGAGTACAGCGTGTGTGATGAACCTGGCCTCGTGTGTGCCAGCGAGCCTTACTACATCAGAGTGACTCGGATGACGATCAGGTACAAATGCGAAGAGTGTGGCGTTTCGATGAAGATCAAGGACGATCTCGCGGGACGAAATGGGAAGTGCCCCAAATGTAAGCACTCGTTCATAATTCCACCTCCGGAAAGCGAAGTCCCCGCCGATGATGTTCCGGATTCCGATGCGGAACCAGGCGAAGCGGAAGATGACTTCGACGACGACGATGACCTTCCGGACATGCCACTTGAGGTCACGCCTGCACCGACGATGGCTCCGTCTGAACCGCCGCCGCCAGCTCCGAAGCCAGCATCACGAGGTCGTAAAGAAGCTAGCGAGACTAAGAAAGCGACGAGAATGTCGTCGCGTCCGAAACCCGGGAAGAAGAAAGCGAAGAGCGGTGAGTTTGACCCGGCTGACTTCTTGATGGGAGACGATGACGGCCCATCGACGAGCAGTAGTTCTTCGCGCCCCGCACCGGCAGCGATGGAACCGCCACGTCCTCCTCGCGGTCGCGTCGGTGGATTAGACGACGACAACGATTCCGGGCCAGCACCGGCCAAGTCATCCATGTCAGATATGTTTCGCGACTTCGTGCCTGCCGGCGGAGTCAAGCGAGAGTCTTCTGGTGTCGCTTCAACATCAGCCGCCGCAGACGCTTTGGCTCGCCGTGCGGAAGAGAAACGTGGTCAGTCCAACAATGCTGTCGGGTTTGATATCCCTGATCAGCAGGCAGAGGAAGGAACTGACTACGTTCAAATTGCGAAGGACATTTGGGGACAGTTTGGGCTCTACATCGGTGGATTCCTCGTCGTTCTTATCGGTGTGTACCTGCTGACAAGTTCGATGTTCAGTTCGGGCTCCGACATCCCAGATCTGTACACGGTTCGAGGTTACGTTTCGAAGGATGGCGTGCCTGTTGCCGGGGCCGAACTGTTCTTCAACCCAGCAGATACATCGCGAGAGGCTATGGCTGGGAACAATAATGGTGGCCATGCCGTGACGGACGCAGAGGGCTATTATGAGTTCCAATATTTGAAAGGTGAATGGGGGCTCCCGGCGGGGCGATACACCGTTCAGGTCCTGAAGGGTGGAATTCCATTCGCGAAGGCGACTACAAAGGACGTGAAGGAAGAAACCAACGACCTAAACTTTCAGTATTGACCAAGAAGCAGATCAGGATGATTACGATTATCGACTACGGGATGGGAAATCTTCGTAGTGTGCAAAAAGCCTTCGAACACATTGGTGCAACCGCGGAAATTGCATCTTCGCCCGATCAGATTGCTAGTGCGTCCCATTTGATTCTTCCTGGCGTCGGCGCGTTTCGAGATGCGGCCGCGGAACTGAAGCAGCAGGGTTTTGTCGATCCGATCCGTCAGCACATCGCTGATGAGAAGCCGTTTCTTGGCATCTGTCTTGGTTTGCAGTTGCTATTCGATGTCAGTTTCGAGGATGGCGAGTACGACGGTCTTGGTGTCGTGCCTGGCAACGTGGTTCGTTTCGATAAGAACCTCGATGAAAAAGTGCCGCATATGGGATGGAACCAACTGCAGCGAGAAGGGTCTTCTCGGCTGCTGGCAGGTATCCCTGAAGACGCTCACTTCTACTTTGTCCACAGCTTCTACGTTGCTCCGTCCGATGAATCTGTAGTAGCGGGGCGAACGACGCACGGTGAGTGTTTCGTCTCGATGATCGAACGTGGTAACCTTTTCGCTACTCAGTTCCACCCGGAAAAAAGCCAGCGCGCCGGGCTGAAACTCTTGTCCAACTTTGCTGCGATCTGAAGAACGCCCCCATGACACTTGAGATTATCCCGGCCATTGACCTTCGAGGTGGTCGATGTGTCCGCCTGAAACAGGGCGACTACGATCGCGAAACCATATTTTCTGAAGATCCAACTGCGGTTGCTAAAGAGTGGATTGAACAGGGTGCGACTCGGCTGCATCTGGTTGATCTCGATGGCGCGAAAATGGGGGAACCGGTCAATCACGAGTTGATCCGGAAAATCGTGGACCTGGGTGGACCGCCGGTCCAGTGTGGCGGTGGCTTGCGAGAATATCAGGGCGTCCGGCAGTTGCTTTCTGACGTCCAGGCAAACCGGGTCATTATTGGGACTCAGGCATTAAAACAGCCCGACTGGTTCCGCAGCCTCGTCGCGCAGTTTCCAGATCAGGTCGTGCTGGGAATTGATGCTCGCGATTCGATGGTGGCGACCGACGGTTGGCTGGAGGTTTCCAGCACTTCGGCAATCGAGCTGGCTTCGCAATTCAAAGATTCGCTTCCTCTGACCATCGTCTATACCAATATCGCCAACGATGGCATGATGCAGGGAATCGACGACGCCACGGTCGAGGATATGAAGCAGCTGTGCGAACTTGGTTTCGATGTCATCGCGTCGGGTGGAGTCTCATCTTTGGATGATGTGAAGAAGCTGGTTGATGTGCATGCTCAACAACCGAATCTGGTTGGTGCAATTGTCGGGCGAGCGTTGTATGAAGGGTCGATGACTTTGGCGGACGCGATGTCCGCTTGTGAGTGAATCCAATGAGTCGCAGGCGGCGTCAACGGGAAGCAAAGCGATCGATTAATAAGTACGCTGGAGAAGCGGGCCGAACGTTCAAGAAGGAACGGTCGTGCGATCGAAAAAAACGGTTCGCGGACCAAAACGATGCTTACTACATGTTGCCGGAGAACCAGCGGGTCTACCCCTGTGAGTTCTGTGATGGCTGGCATCGCCACACTGAAAAATTCAGCTAAGAGGTGTATTGCCTCATGACATGGTCTAGAGATGACGTCCATGTCGAGCTCCATCCGTCGAAGCTTTGGGTCTCTGACCTCTGCGACCACACCAGCTAGGGCTTGTCATGCTGACTTCGAAGCAGATCTTTGAGTTCGAAACCAACGGCTACGTGGTGATTCCGGATCTGCTGAATTCGGTTGAGACGGATCTCCTTGCAAAGATCGCTCGGCAGGACCAATCACTCCAGCAGTTACGAACCAGTCGAACAGACGGAGAAGGCGGCGCCGTTGATTTGGTGGTTCAAAACAGCCTGCCAGAAGATTCAATCTATGGTGCGATTATTCGTGACGATCGCATTGTCGGCGCGATGGAGAAGTTGTTGGGGGGTGAGGTCTATCACTACCACCACAAGATGATCCTCAAGGAAGCGAAGTCCGGCGGTGCCTGGGCGTGGCATCAGGACTACGGTTACTGGTACCACAACGGTTGTTTGTTTCCTTGGATGGCCAGTTGCATGATCGCCGTTGATCGCGCGACGAAGGCCAATGGGTGTTTGCAGGTGCTGAAGGGTTCTCATCAAATTGGGCGTGTGGATCACGGCAAGGTTGGTCAGCAGACCGGCGCTGATGAAGAAAGAGTTGAAGCGGCGCTGAAGGTTTGTGATCGAGTCTATGTCGAGTTGGAACCCGGTTCGGCTGTGATGTTTCATTGCAATACGCTGCATCGATCAGATCAGAATACGAGTGAGGATCCTCGTTGGGCCTTCATCTGCTGCTACAACGCCGCCAGGAATAGCCCGTACAAGGAGTCGAAGCACCCGAGCTATTCACTCTTGGAAAAGTGGTCCCGCGAACGAATCGTTGGTGTCGGGCAAAAGCAGCTTGAGCGGCTATCGTCGGCGGACCACTAGTCGTGCCATCTGATTCATCCGACCTCTCCTCGCTGATCCGCGAGTCTGCTTACGAAGCAGGCTTCCATCTGGTCGGAATCGCGCCGGCTGTGTCGCCGACTGGCTTTGACCATCTTCGTGATTGGCTGGAACGTGGTTTTGCTGGTGAGATGCAGTGGATGGAACGCCGCCTGGACGCGTATGAAGACCCAGCGATGGTCCTTCAAAACGTTCGCAGCGTCGTCATGGTTGGCCTGAACTACGGTTCGGTAGAACCGGTCGAACCAACGCCCGGGCAGGGTCGCGTTTCTCGATACGCGTGGAATGATACCGACTACCACAGCATTATCCGTCAAAAGCTGAAGTCCGTTGCTGCGGCTGTTCGCGCGACAGATCCGGCTGTGCGGACTCGGGCTGTTGTTGATACGGCACCGCTGTTGGAGCGCGATTTTGCGCGGCTTGCTGGGCTTGGTTGGTTCGGCAAGAACACGATGCTGATCAACAAGTGGCAGGGTAGCTGGTTCTTCCTCGGGGCGTTGCTGCTGGACTGCGAATTGGTTTACGACAAGCCGCATGAAACGTCGCACTGCGGCACATGCACGCGGTGTCTTGAAGCATGTCCGACAGATGCGTTTCCAGAACCCTACGTGCTGGATGCCACCAAGTGCATCTCCTATCTCAGCATCGAACTTCGAGACCAACCGGTTCCCGAACCCCTCCGCGCGGGGATGCAGGATTGGGTGTTTGGTTGTGATATTTGTCAGGACGTGTGTCCGTGGAACCGGAAGGCTCCGGACGGCAACGATTTGTTTCAGCCGTTGCCGGGCATGAACCCCATCGACTGCCTCGACCTGCTGGCGTTGAGTGAAGGCGAATTTCAAACGAAGTTCAAAGGCACGCCAATGGAACGAACCGGCCGCGACACGCTCGTCCGCAGTGCCGCAATCGTGTTGGGCAATACGGCTGGAGAGGCTGCGATTCCCTGTTTGGACGCAGCCTGTGACGTGTCGAAGCCCGTCGTTACAGAAGCGTGCCGTTGGGCGATTTATCAGATCCAAAGCCGGATTGCCGACTAACGATCGCCAGTTTGTTTCGGTTCCTGTTCGTCGGCGTCGTCTTTTGGTTCTTCATCGGCTGCGTCGTCGACATCTGTCTTGTCGGCATCCTGTGTCGTGTCAGCAGCGTCAGAAGGAGTCTTACGCGGCGGCTTCGGTTTCGCCGCTGGTTCAGAGTCTTCTCGCTCTTTTTTCTTCTCTTTCGTCGCTCTCGAGTAGTCAACTTCTTCAAGCGAGTGGAACTCAGCATTCACGAGTTCTGAACCAACTAAATCCCCGAACGTCAGTTTGACGCGAACGACTGGTCTGACCCACGTCGCATTCAGAATCGAAGGCAACGGCGATTCTTCGACTACGTTTTCTGAAACCATGGTCAAGAGTTTCTGATAGCTGTCATCGTCCAAGTCGCTACCGCGAATGACGGCACAGTGTGACAGAAGGCCGGACCTGCGACGGGCCATCAGGATGCGTCCCATTTCCAGGTGTTCGTCTGCCAGGACTCCGTACACAACAGAATCCACGGTCGGTGGTTTCGCGGGAAGGCCAGCAGCTTTGGCCTGAGCAAACTCCTCCAGTTCTTCCATGAGTTCCTTGTCGTCTGAACTGCCTCCACCGCCGATCATGCCGGTCACAGCGCCAACAAGCTTTTTGGATTTGGGTTGTTCGAAGCCCCAATCGTTGGTCCAGATTCCGGAGTACTTGATTCCGCCAACGAGAACCGTTGCGGCGATGATCATGGTTAGTCCCCACGCGAAGCACCAAACGCGCTTCTGCGTTTTCGGCATCTGTTCGAGAGTTGGTCTCCAGAATTCCACCGGGTTCATGATGACGCCGATGGGGGTGATACCACTGTTGGCTCGCTTGCATTCCTTCCATGCAAACAGGCTGGATACCAGAACCATTCCGAATCCGGTCAGCATCTCGCCCAACGCAAAGAACGCACGGCGACCGCCGTTCAGGTAGATAAACACTCGGACGCCAATGCTACCGAGAATGATAATGCCGACTCCTGCGAGGAGAATTTTGGCCCATGGTTGCATCTGTCCGTCAGTGGCTTCGACCTCTTTCGTTTCAGTGATCTCTGGCCTTGGTTCGGACGCCTGTGGTTCGTGTACAACTACTGCTTCTTGTGGTGTGAGGTCGACTGGTGCCTCAGGTTCCGCAACAGCTGGCAGCGAGGTTGTGTCGGCAAACTTTGGATAGTAGCCACACGACGGACACCACGAGTTTTGTCCCCAGTCGTCAGCTGATTGGCACTGTGGACATACTTGGACGGATTCTTTTGTTGCGACTGTACTCACGAAGGCCCTCGTACTTTGGTCACGATACGTTGCGGAAATGCAACGTTCCCTGAACATTAAGTCGAGTTTCGTTGTCGAGCCTGGTGGTTGAGCGGCTTCCTGATGATTAACGTTCAGGTTGAAGGAGTCGTGCGGGTTCTTGCGGTTGGAAATACGAGGCAAAAATGTCACGGTCGGTGATTGTGTTCGATATCGATGGTCTTTCAATTCGATCGGCCGGGTGCTACGGCAATGTGGAAGTCAGCACGCCCATGCTGAACGAATTTGCCGCCCAGTCGCGTGTGTTCGAACAGCACTTTCGATCGTTCGTTGAGCCAGAGAAAGAACGCGAGTCGGCGATTTCTTCGCTCATGTTGAGTCAGGAGGCTGGGCTCTTTCTCTCCAATGTTCCCGCAGGTCAGGGAGCATTTCCGGCAGAGCATTTTGAAGGCCTTGACCAGCTGGTTGACTTGCTGGAAGAGAAATTTGATACCGAAAGCATGTTGGCCTGGGTTCGGATAAAGCCAGGCGAAGACAATTTGGATGCCGCTCTTCCGCTGGGCCTCGTCACGAAACTGGTTGAAGCACAAGTGGACGTTGTCGTCACGTCGTCGAATCCAGTCTGCGCTGATGAGAACCGGATCGAGAATGGAGAGGCGATCCGTGTGCCGCTATTGGTTTGGTCTGGTGAGGCCGATCGAGTGCAAGCGGTTACTTCGTCTGGTCAACTGGACCAGCTGCTTCAGTTCGAGGAGGTGCCGCAGGATGCCGCTGCATTGATCTTCGGTGATTCGGCGATCGCACTTCGTGAGAAAGACTTCTTATTGCTGGTTCAGTCTGAGTTGTCGTCTGAACTCGCTGACGTTGCAGACGATGATCTAGCTGCGGCGATTGATGTCACCGACAACCGAATTCGAATGTTCCGCAAGCCAGACGATGTTTGGAATATGCACAACGTCCTTGTCGAAGACATTGATCACGGCATTGGAATGCTGCAGCGTCTAAGAGAGAAGCTCTGTGGCGTGCCGGCCCCTGAGTAGGCTTGCACGTAATCAGCCATGAGGCTCTTCTTGGTTCGCGTGGAATCGTTATCAATGACGTCGAGGGCCTCGCGTGGCGTGGTGTGCTGGTCAGGCGTATTGCTCAGAATTGTTCATGTGGCCAGCCTTGATCGGCTGGGTGCTTGGATTGTCTCCATCTTTGATTGGGTACAGGGTCGCGAGTGCCTGTTCGTGGAGCGGGTTCGAGGCGAGCGCCATAGGATTGGCGGGTTTTGTGATGCGTTTCACGAGGCAGGGCTTTCTTTGGCGGCGAAGAGCTCAGCTTCGTGACACCTGGCAGGCCTGGCCTGGTGTGATATAGTCCCAAGCATTGATTCAGGACGGATTTACGGCGGCGGGACTGCCGCACGGATGATGACGCATGTCGAACGAAGATCAGGTTTCCTCCCAGGCCATCGATAAGCTCAGCAAGGCTCGCGAACAGCTTCGTGAGCAGATGAGCAAAATCATTGTTGGGCAGGATCACGTGGTGGATCAGTTGGTGATCGCCATGTTTTCGCGTGGTCACTGTTTGCTGGAAGGCGTGCCCGGTCTGGCTAAGACGCTGATGATCAGCACGCTGTCGCAGTGTCTTTCAATGGACTTCGCTCGGGTGCAGTTCACGCCGGACCTGATGCCGTCCGACATTACCGGCACAGAGATTCTGCAGGAGAACAAGCAAACCGGCGAGCGTGAGTTCAGGTTCCTGCCCGGCCCGTTGTTTAACAACGTGATTCTAGCCGACGAAATTAACCGAACACCGCCGAAGACTCAGGCCGCTTTGCTTGAAGCGATGCAGGAACGCACAATTTCAATCGGTCGGACCCAGCACAAACTGGCTGATCCATTCTTTGTTCTGGCGACACAAAACCCAATTGAACAAGAAGGAACCTACCAGCTGCCAGAAGCACAGCAGGACCGGTTTATGTTCAAGGTGTTCGTGAAGTACCCAAGCTTTGTGGAAGAACGCGAGATTGCGAAGCGGACCACGTCGGGTGTTGCGGCTGAGATTCAGCCAGTGCTCAGTGCGGAAGAGGTCATTGAGTTACAGAATATTGTTCGTCAGGTTCCTGCCACTGACCATGTCATCGACTACGCGCTGGCGTTGGTCCGTCAGACTCGAATTGGCGAACCGGGTACGCCGGACTTCGTAAACGAATGGCTCGGGTGGGGCGCTGGTCCGCGAGCGGTTCAGAACCTTCTGATTGGCGGGAAGGCTCGAGCGTTGTTGCACGGTCGGAACCATGTGGCGACGGAAGACATCAAAGCTTTGGCGGCGCCCGTGCTGCGTCACCGAATCGTTGTCAACTTCGCTGCGGTTAGTGAAGGCATGACAGCTGACGATGTGATTGAGAAGCTGATTGCGGAAACTCCATCTAAGGAAGGCGAACTCACGAGTGACCCAAGACTACAGAAAATTTTTGCGGCCTGAGGAACTCGCGCGCGTTTCGCGTCTTGAGATTCGGGCTCGCAACGTAGTCGAAGGGTTTCTTTCCGGTTTGCACCGCAGCCCGCACTTTGGCCAGACGGTCGAGTTCGTCCAACACCGTGAATACGCCCCGGGCGACGACCTGCGCGCGATCGACTGGAAGGTCTGGTCGAAGACAGACAAGTATTATATCAAGCAATTCGAAGCTGATACGAATCTGCGAACCACCATCCTTGTCGATGTGAGCGAATCGATGCAGTTCGGCACTGGTGCGATGACTAAGCACGAGTATGCCTGTACCGTCGCCGCCGCACTCTCGTACCTCTTGCTGCGTCAGCAGGATGCTGTGAAAGTCGCGACGTTCGACGAAGATCTTCGCGATCAATTGCCTTGGCGTAGCAGTAAGAACCATCGGCACGCCATTCTTGCCGCGCTCGGCGAATATGAAGCCAGTGGCAAAACAAACATGACACATATTCTGCGCCGTGTTGCTGAACGGCAATCGCGTCGTGGGATGATTGTGGTCGTGTCAGACTTGTTTTGCGATCAGGACAGCTTGTTCAAGGGGCTGCAGCTGCTCCGTCAGCGCGGTCACGATGTGCTGATTCTGCACATCATGGATGATGCCGAGTTGGACTTTGAATTTAGCGGGACCACGCGTTTCGAAGGCATGGAGGGTACGGGCGAACTCGTCTGCGATCCGCGTTCCCTGCGCGAAGGTTACATGTCTGCGGTGCAGGAGTTTTTGGAACGTCTGCGTCGCGAGTGTGCTCGTCAGGTTGTTGATTACCAGACGGTTCGAACTAGCGAACACTTGGACGCCGCACTCGCTCATTACGTCGCCAATCGGCTCGGCAAAAGGCGGTCTGCGTGATGTCCTGCGGCCACACAACAACACGCTCCCGCAAGCGGGAGGGTCGGAGCCTAAGCGACGGGGAGGGCGTCCGCGCATCTTTGGGCTTTTCTGGTTGGTTTGGACATTCCGGTGGTTCGGCCCTCTCTGGGCCTGAGAGCCCGACTTTCCCGGAGGGAGAGTTTCTTTTAGTTGGGGGGGCACTTGGATGAGTTGGCTCTCGAACTACTTTTTGAATCCGTCGTTTGTGCTTCCCGGGGCTGCGCTGGTTTCTATTCCGATTATTATCCACTTTCTGAATCGCATGCGGTTCAAGAAAGTTCGCTTCGCGGCGATGGAATTCTTGCTGAAGAGTGATAAGCGGAATCGACGTCGAGTGATGATCGAACAGCTTCTGCTACTGGCTATGCGATGTGCGATGGTGTTGCTGTTGGTCTTGCTGAT
>JBGCDN010000333.1:0-3408 GCA_045105495.1 Planctomycetaceae bacterium | reverse complement strand
CAACATCACACGACGCGATTTTCTTCTGCGAGCAGGCATAAGCGCCGCTGCGGCAAACTTCGCTCTCAACCTGCCGAGCCTTGCTCATGGGTTTGCGCCCAAGACACCGAAACGCAAGCAGCGACTGGTCTTTGTATTCAGCCCGAATGGAGTGATTCCAAAACACTTCTGGCCTGAAAAGACAGGCGAGGACTTCGACTTCAAACGAATTCTCAAGCCGCTGGAACCATTCCGTGATCAGGTCCTGACTCTGAAAGGCATCAACAACCGCATCAAGGGCGACGGCGACGGCCACATGCGCGGCATTGGTTGTTTGCTGACCGGGATTGAATTGTTCCCCGGCGATGTGCAGGGCGGATCGGACACGCCAGCCGGTTGGTCGATGGGCATTTCTGTCGATCAATTCCTGAAGAACAAATTCCAGGCCGATGCCGCCACCCGGACCCGTTTTGGTTCACTTGAATTCGGTGTCATGGTTCCCGACCAAGCCGACACCTGGACTCGAATGTCCTACGCCGGCCCCAACCAACCCATCGCCCCGATCGACGATCCGTACCAGATGTTTGACAAGCTGTATGGTCAGACGAAGAACCGTGAACTACTCGCCAGCGTTCTTGATGAACTTGGAGCCGACTTCAAACGCATCGAGAAGATGGTCAGCGGCGACGATGCAAAGTTGCTGCAAGAGCACCTTGCCATGGTTCGTAAGGTCGAAAAAGAACTGCAGGCCGAACAGGAAATTCGCAAGCAGAAGAAAGACGTGGGACACGCTGTTCCGCAACTGGCTCCAAACGTCGAAGAAGTCAACGACAACATCCCGCAGATCACGAAGATGCAGATTGAACTTCTGGTCAACAGTCTCACCGCCGACTTCGCTCGGACGGCAACGTTCCAGATTACAAACAGCGTCGGCCAACCTCGAATGCGATGGCTGGGCATTGAGAAAGGTCACCACACCTTGTCTCACGAACCAGACTCAAAAGAAGACGCCTACGAAAAACTCATCCAGATCAACACATGGTACTGCGAACAAATCGCGCACCTTGCCAAGCGACTCTCAGAGACGCCTGAACCGGGTGGCGAAGGTTCTCTTCTGGACAACACCACCATCGTTTGGACAAACGAACTGGGCAAAGGCAACTCTCACACCAGAGACAATATCCCATTCGTCTGCGTTGGCGGTGGGCTCGGTTGGAAGACCGGCCAGGCACTCGACTTCAAGAAGGTGAATCACAACCGTCTGCTTATGAGCTTCTGCGAAGCGATGGGCAACCCGGTCGAAAGCTACGGCAACCCCGACTTCTGCGGCGGTGGTGTTCTCACCGGCCTCACATAGGGCAACATTCTATTGCATCGGGTGCGGCAGCGGCGTTGGGATGGTGTTCTCGGAAGGCTCATCGCCGCATGAGCGGTTTGTGTAACTTCTTCGAACTGCGGTCAGGTGCAGTCGAAAATTTGGTAGCCGCGAATGAGGTTCTCAGACGCGCCCAGATGAGCCTGTCGCGATGAACCGAAGAATCGGGCACGTTGCACAAAATTAACTTGTGCTTTGGCTCTTATCGCTGTTTAGACTTTTGTTCAGACCTGATTTCAGAGCCCTCTGAACAGCGAAAGTCAAGCCGTGAGATCTGTCCGAACCTTCCAGATATGCTGCGCCCTGCTGGCAGCGGTTTCCGGGCCCGTCTGTGCTCAAAACGATGATGCCGCCAACGACGACATCATCGATTCGGCAGCAGAACGCCCTCAAATAACGAACCTGCTTAGCATCGACGCACCCGCTAGTGCGGCGACTGCGGGGCATTGGTCGCCGGCTGCTCGCTGGCCGCTGTGTGCCATTCATGCCGCGCTTCTCCCAAACGGCGATGTGCTCACTTACGGCACAGATCAACAAGCAAACAATGGGCTCGGGTTCGTCTACGACCGATGGAACCCAGGCAGAGGACTCGCACCAAACTCGCACAAGGTTCTCGACGTTCAAACAAACAACAACCTGTTCTGCAGCGCTCAAACACTGCTGCCCGGTACAGGTGGTTTGATGTTGGTGACAGGTGGTTCTGTTGAGAAGAACGGACGTCGGAACTTCGGCGTAAAAGCAGTCAACGTTTACGATCCACTGGACGACCAGTTCTTCAAACCGTTCGCCGGGATGAAGTTCGCTCGATGGTACCCAACAGTAACGCAACTGGCCGACGGTCGCGTGCTGGTTCAAGGCGGCCGTAACGAACAACGCAAGCCAACCACAACTCCCGAGATATTCGATCCTGCAAACGGTTCGTGGAAGGCGTTGACCGGTGCACGTAGCGGCGTATTCGAAAACGGTGGATGGAATTACCCCCGCGCGTTCATGTGCCCGAATGGCGAAGTGCTCACCATGCCGGTTAACAGAACGGCTCTCTACTACGTTTCTATTCGCAGCAATGGCAAGCTTCGCAAGGTCCGCGACTTACCGGTTCGAGTCGGCGCGAACAACTTGATGGCTGTCATGTACGACGACAGCAAGATCCTCAGCATCCGCGCACGTGATGCTCGGAAACTGACGCTCCAAGGCAAGGACACAATACGCTCGGACAATGTGAGTGACATGCTGGGGCACCGCTACTGGGCCGATGCAACGCTGTTGCCCACCGGGGAGGTTCTCGTCACCGGTGGTTCTCGAATCAACCAATCGCTCGACGGAGCCATCCGCTATGTCGAAATCTGGGACCCCAAAACAGAACGCTGGCGCCGCGGTGCAGCTGGAACCAAGTCGCGCCTTTACCATTCGACCAGCCTGCTGCTACCGAATGGAACCGTGTTGGTTGCTGGTGGAGGACCACCGGGACCGGTCGCGAATCTGAACGCAGAAATCTACTACCCTCCTTATCTGTTTACGTCGAGCGGCGACCTTAGACAGCGACCACGACTGCTCGGAGAATCTGGCGGTGGCACTGTCGTTCGCATCCGTGCCCGAGGCGATGAAGGTACAGAGCGAATGGCGATCAGCATCGACGGTCAGCGTGTGAAAACGTTCAACAACCTTCGAACGACCTACAAGAGCTACTTCTATACATCGGATCGACCAATTACCGGCGATCAGATCCGAATCGAATTCCTGAACGACACCTATCAGCCCGACCAAGGCGTTGACTCGAACCTGTGGGTCGACTGGATTGAGATCGACGGCGACCGATATCAGTCAGAAGATCCTGACAACTTCGTTTTCCAACGGCGAGGCTCTGGCGCGTTCCAGACGGAAGTCCTCAGTCAAAATGGGTACATCGAATACTCGGATCAATCAGAAGGCTGCACGGATCTTGGCCGTGTGAATTACGGACAAACAATCACGTGCGACATCGACAGAGCTGGAACTATTGAAACAGCGAGACTTATTCGATTCGGTTCCGTCACGCACAGTTTCGACATGGGCCA
>JBGCDN010000332.1:0-5516 GCA_045105495.1 Planctomycetaceae bacterium | reverse complement strand
CGAAGGAACCAAACCGTGTTCGTTTAGTAAGCGTTACGGCGATCTAACCGAACTGGCAAAGCAGCTTCGATGTACCACTAAAGAGAACGAAGCCGGCGGCGATCTCCGAGCGGAACTGACACCCGCATAGGGAAGCGTTCGCTTTACCGTGTGCGGCAGCGATGTTGATTCTTCCTCGTTAGTGTCGTCGCCGCATGTACGGCCTTCCTGTCGGTTGGCGCATCCGTCTCTCAAGCGGATTCACTCGAGCGAATTGTGAAATCGGGCACTTCCGACCGGGGATCTTAGAGCGGCTGCTGCCGCAAAATGTTTCAAACGCGTTCGTTCACGTGTTTTATGTGTACGAAGACCGCCGCAACGTTGTCTCTTCAGAGTTTGAACGTACTATCAAGTAAATAGAACGTCGAGGAAGTTGCGCTCGCGGCTTCGCCATAGCTCCGGAGACTGGCTCTTGTCTGCTGTTGAAACCGCGTCTGTGTCCGTTGTCGAACAACTCTCGGCTCTAAAAAAACAACTTGGCCAAGTCATCCGCGGCAAGGACGATGTTATTGAACATCTGATCGTCGCACTGGTTGCCGGCGAAGCGGTTCTCATTGAAGATGTTCCGGGCGTCGGCAAGACGACGTTGGCCAAGGCGTTGGCTCGGCTGGTGGATCTTTCATTTGGACGAGTGCAATGCACGCCGGACCTTCTTCCCGCTGACATCTTTGGGTTTTCTGTTCTAAATCCTCAGGACGGGACATTCGCGTTTCGCCGCGGACCAATCTTCAACAACATCCTACTGGTCGACGAAATTAACCGAGCTTCGCCGCGAACACAGTCAGCGTTGCTGGAAGCCATGGCTGAGAAACAAGTAACGATTGAAGGAAACCAGCACAGCCTTCCGGCTCCCTTCCTCGTTCTGGCGACACAAAACCCATCCGGACATGCCGGTACGTTTTCGCTGCCGGAATCCCAGTTGGACCGCTTCCTGTTTCGGCTTTCGATGGACTACCCGGATGCGGTCAGTGAGGTCGAACTTCTCTTCGACCAGGCAGAAACGCACCCGCTGGAAAACATCACCGCCGCCATCTCGCACGACGACCTGCTTGAGTGTCAGTCGTTCACTCGTGCCGTCCGCGTCGAAAAGTGTGTCGCCGAGTACATGGTCAACATCGTTCGAGCGACTCGAACAGACGAACGAGTCAGCCTTGGATGTAGCCCGCGTGGAACACTCATGCTATTCCGGGCAGCACAAGCTCGGGCGACGGTGAAGGGCCGGGACTATGTGATGCCGGACGATGTCCAGTCGATTGCGCCGATTGTGTTGGGGCATCGGTTGGTTCTCCAGGATGCTCGGACCGTTGGTCGTGAAGAAGCCGAACAGCTGGTTCGTGACATCATGACGCAGGTTGATGTCCCCCGATGAACGTCCGGCGACACTTCCCTACATTCGGTCGGCTCTATCGTCGCTGGAATGCTCGATACACGCCCGGCGGTAAGGCCATCAGCCTTCTCGCGCTGTATTCAATCCCGTCGATCCTGTCATTCTCAGACGCAATGCCGTTCGTTGGCCTCTGTGCATTTGGCGTGCTTGGTTTGACCGCGATTCTTGGTCGCGTGTTTCGACCTAAGGTCAAGGCGTTACTGCGTTCGCCTGACTTCGCGACTGTTGGCCAACCATTCGTCGCTTCGGTTTCCGTCGAGAACCAATCAAAGCAGCCGGCGCTCGACCTTGTTGTTGGCTTCCCACCCAACCTTGACGATTGGGTGGTACAGCAGGATTTCACTTCATTCTCGTTGGAACCTGAAGCCAATGAAGTTCAACGGTTCAATGTCACCGCGAAGCAGCGTGGGGTCCAGTCACTTCCACCGGCGAACGTCATGACAACGTTTCCGGTCAACCTGATCCGTCGACTCGTCCGCACTGCCGAAGCAACTGAAATTTCTATCCTGCCACGCCCTCGCCCCTTGGCATTCGGCGCCGAAGAAGGAATCTCGCAACTGCTGGGGATTGAGCAACGACTGCTGGCAACCGCGGGTACCGGGTTCGAGTACATTGGCAGCCGCGAGTATCGTGAAGGCCCCGTCCGACGGTGGGACTATTCATCGTGGGCTCGACTTGGAGAACCTGTCGTACGCGAGTTTGCTGAAGAAGCGGACCGGCAAGTCGCAATCCTTGTTGATACTCGCATCGCCAGTGGCTGGCGAAACCGCGTGAAGGCTCATTTCGAAGACTACATTTGCGGAGGCTACTCGATTGTCGAACAGCTCCTTTCGGCTGATATCGAAGTTGCTTGTTGCGTCGTCGGTGAGAGCACAACAACAGACACCGCCCGTGTTGGCAGTCATGGCCATCATCGTCTCCGCAAGCTGTTCGCCAAGGCTCAACGGACGCGAATGAAGGATGGCGAATCGCCGAAGGACGCTATTTTGGGACACACCGACGGACCGATTCTTGTGTTCTTCCCCGAATGGGATGTCGCCCGCGCGGAACTGGTTTCTGAGTTGTGTGCGGCGAATCCGTGTGTTCGGCCGGTTGTGTATAGCACCGATGAGAATCCTCAGTTGCCAGAGAATGTGCTCTCCATGCAGATCACCGAAAAAGGAATTCGGCTGCTATGAACAAACGCATTGCCGCAGTTTTGATTCTTGGACTTCTCGCTGGACTGTTTTTCCTTCGTTCCACTCCACTTTTGTTTCTGGTTCTCGCAGTTGGCACCGGGCTCGCCGGTGTTGGCGGCTTGACCCTCTGGCCCCGTGAAACAAGACGATGGCAATGGGCACTCGGGATCGCTGGGCTGGCTTGGATTATTCTGCGCTGCGTCATCGACGGCGACGTTCGAGCGTTGTTTCTTGGCGAGGCAATGTTCTTTGCGGTCGCTGCCGAGTGCATTCGGACAGAGAACTGGCAAAAGCGGTCCGTCGTCATTCCGGGGCTCACGGTCGTCGCCCTCGCGTGCGTGATGCAGCAACGCATTGCGTTCACGGAATTGGGAGTCTTTTCGTTTCTTGGCATCTGCGTAGTCGTTGCCGTTGGATGGTTCTCAACACAGAACCGGATCGATCGACCGCAGTTCGCCGCAAAGCGTTTGGCTGTCGCTGCAGCGGTGCTCGGTGTTTCCGGGTTCACTTCGTTCAAAGTCAGCGAGGCGTGGGGCGAACAGGTGTCGGTTCTGGAGAACCAGATTGACACCTTCCTCGCCCGATTCACAATCGACGACCATCTAACGCAGTATTCCCGCTCCGGCGATTTGAATTCGATCAGCCTTGGCAAGATTCGAAACCCTGACGGAATTGCCTTTCGCGTATACAGCGCCGAGGCACCGGGCTACATGGTTGGGAAAGTGTTCGACGTATTCAACGGCCGATCGTGGGTGCTGTTTAGTCCTCAAAATCGGGACAACAAAGGCGAGCGGCGATTCATGTTTCGTCAGCCGAGCAGCAGTTCCGGTATCCGTGTGCCTCAGGGAGAAAGCATCTTTGAGGTTTCCAAGCCGGGACGTTCCGGCCGATTCACGACTTACGAGATCACCAACGTCCGCGGTCGTGGGTATATGGTGTTCACTCCGCGAGGAACGCGATACGTTCGCGGTTACGGAGATCGCATTGTCATAGACGACTACGGCACAGTTCACTCCGGACTGAATGCAGAAAGTAAGTACTACGCTTACGCCGATCCCGAGGCGAAAGACTCTCTGCCATTTACAGACCGTCCAGCAGATGACCCCATGCGCGAGAGCGCGAAGCAGTTGGAGCTGTATGTTCCGGACAACGCCATCCAGAGATTCAAGCCGCTGGCTGATCAGCTTCTCGAAGGAACAACCTCATTCGACGAACAGCGTCAGGCGATCGTCAACTATTTCGTCGACAACTATCGGTACTCGCTGCGACCAATTGTCGCGGGTGGCGGTGAGTCGCTGCTGGGAGCGTTCATGCGGCAGAAGGAAGGCCATTGCGAATTGTTCGCTACAGCTGCAGCGATCATTCTGCGTCTCCAAGGTGTCAGAGCCCGCTACGTTACGGGTTACACCTGCCGCGATCGCGATCCGAAAGACGACGACTATTGGGCAGCAGTAAACCGAAATGCTCACGCGTGGGTGGAAGCATGGGACGAAGAAAACGAGCGATGGGTTCTGGTCGAAGCAACGCCGGGCATGGCAGAAGCGGCTGAAGCCGAAGCCACAACGGCATCTGGCGACGCGCAGATGGAAGAAGTTGAGGAAGAGGATGGCGGCAGCTCTGGACTGAACCTTTCTGACGGACGCTGGATCCGTCGGTTCCAATGGACCGGCATCATTTCAACATGCCTCATGCTGTTTTGGGTGTGGTGGAAGTTCTCTGACAAAGGCGAAGAAGACGTCGCCAACGCAGCAATTCTACGACTAGACAAGAAGCTGGCGAAGAAGGGCATGACTCGCCGCGTTGGAGAAACGCTGCACGAGTTCGCCGACCGCATTGAGTCTGCCACGGGGTTGGACGTCGATAAGAAAGCCGCCGCGAACTTCTATCGAAGCTACGCCGGATTGCTATACGGCGGGAACCGAGAACAGCTTGCTCTGCTGCAACTACCCGAGACCGCTTTGAGCCGGACCTGATTGATGCGGCTTATCCATAATCCGTGGCAGGCTGTTCAACCCAACGATAGACTTCTGCACCAGTGTTCTAACTGCGAAGCTTCTGCGTCTTGACCGATTCCAACCACATATCAATCCGCGGCGCGCGGATGCACAACCTTCGGAACATCGACGTTGATATTCCGCGTGATAAGCTGGTGGTGGTGACGGGAGTCAGCGGTAGCGGCAAGTCGGCTCTTGTGTTTGATACGCTGTTTGCGGAGAGCCAACGACGGTTCCTCGATAGCCTGTCTACCTACTCCCGGCAGTTCGTGGGCCAACTACAACGCCCTGAAGTCGACACCATCGCCGGGCTCCCACCCGCAATTGCAGTCGATCAACGTACGCGTTCGTTTTCGTCTCGAAGCACCCTGGCAACTCAAACGGAAATCCACGACTTCCTACGACTGCTGTATGCCCGAGCCGGCCAGGCACACTGTCCCGACTGCCAGCGGCCAGTGGGTCAACAAAGTGTCGAAGCGATCGTGCAGCAGGTTCTGTCGCTGGAAGAACGCCGCAAGGTCATGATCCTGTCGCCTTTGGTGCGTGGACGTCGGGGCAAACACAAAGATGTCTTTGAACGCATTGCCCAACAAGGTTTCGTGCGAGCCCGAGTCGACGGCGAGATTGTTGATGCAGCGGAACCTCCGGATCTGAAGTCGCAAGTCAACCACACCATCGAAGCGGTTGTCGACCGGATCGTTGTGAAAGACGGAATCGAACCAAGACTTCGCGAATCGATTGACCTGGCTATCCGCGAATCAGAAGGCACCTGCCTGATCAGCCACCAGGATGACGGCGAGTGGCACGATCGACTTTTCAGCACGCGTTTCGCTTGCCCCGACTGCGAACTGAGTTTCCAGAACCTTGAGCTAAGAAGCTTCAGCTTCAACAGCCCTTATGGTGCATGCCCCTCCTGCA
>JBGCDN010000331.1:0-3310 GCA_045105495.1 Planctomycetaceae bacterium | reverse complement strand
CGGATGAAGCTTCGTCGTGAGATTGCGTCGATTGGCTGCTGAAGTTCGTTTGCCATGAGTTGCTTTCCGTTCAGTTTCTGCAACAAGTCAGTCTGCTTCGAGTGGATGATCGCCGTCCAGGTCGGCAGGTGTCGTCGTCTACCGAGTGACAGCCGTTTCGGGGGCAATCATCACGCTCAGAATTGCCGCGTGTGTGCGTTCTGTTGCGTCAGTGGTCTCCTCTGTCAGTGCGGCAACCAACTCGCGTCGAATCTTGTTGGTTAGGTTGCCGTGTGCCAGAAGCACGTCAAGGTGATCGACCAGTGCCTGAGGATCTGCGGCCAATGTCTTCTCTTCAGCAAAGTTCAGTGGCAGCGTGCTGGTGAATGTGTAAGTCGAGTTGCTAAAGAGGTTGTGTTCTGACTGTTCGTTGAAGATATCTCTTCGGAACCGGTTCGGCGTTCGGTTGGCCGTGACAGACGTGTAGAGTTCGAATTCTGGTGCAGCGAGAAATCGATTGGGCACGCTCTTCGGTGCGCGATAGCTGACAATCTCGCCGGGCGGCTGAAAGTCAGGTAGATAAAAGTTGAAGACGCTGGGCGAGTCCATGAACGCCTGTGTCCATTGCCATCGCATGTCACCCATCATGAACCATCCGTTTTGATTCGTGGTCTCGACCTTGAACTTTCGGAGGAACGATGTGTACCGCAGCATTGGCTCGCGAAATTTCGAACCCTTGGTGCCTTTGTCGATGACCTTGAGTGTCCAGTCGCCGGGGCCATTCTTGATCATCTTGAATGTCACGGCCGCAAGGAATTCTTTGTCGAGGAGAATTGCTTTGATCACCGACTTCATGTCTCCGCCGGATTCACGAAAGACAGTCGAAACCCGCGAGAGATAGCCTTTGGAAGGATTAGACTTCGTGAGTCGCTGTATCAGTCGTCGCCCAATGAATGGGCCAATGTTGCGGTGACTGGCAATGTTGTCGATGGCATCGTTGATGTCCTGCATACCGGGTTGATCGGCTGGAATGACCGTGCCGTTAAGCAGCTGTTTTTCGCCCGTGTCGTGTTCTCGTTCCCACATCACCATTGGGACGAATGAGTTACCCAGTCCCCAAAATTCATTTGGAACATCGGTGAGACCTGTGAAGACACGCGAGAACGCTTTGATTTCTTCATTGGTGTAAGTCGGAATGAGGTTGCCGTCTTCGTCCCGTTGATAGGTTCCGTTGGGCTTCAACTCGTAGAGGCCGATTGAAAATAGCTGCATGATTTCGCGAGCGAAATTTTCGTCAGGAAATCGAGTACCAGCTTCGTCTGCCTTTCGGTTCCGACGGTGACTCAGAAATCGACCCATGCAAGGATGCAGCGTGGCGTCGAATAAGATATCGCGATACGTACGCGATGAGTTTTGAACCAGCATGTCGTAGTAGTTCAGCGGCGCGAGATAGTTGGGTTTGCCGCTGAGGTCTGGAGTCCGACCGCCGAACATGTGATCGTTGATCACCACGATTTGCGACAGAGCGAATGCAGTGCGGTGCCGGAGTTGATCGTCCGCAGACAAAGCAAGGTGCCAGAACGCCTGGTGGCGGTATCGAGCAACGCCCGCGTCTCCTTGTGTCAGCGTGAGACCATCGTCCGAGATCATCTGGATGGCAGTCGGTTCGATCAGTGTTGGCTGCAACGCGAACTGCCGATCAATCCACTCAGCCATCGCTGCTTTATGATTGATCTCTCCCATACGTTGAGCGAGCACGTCAATTTCCGCCTTCGTCGCGCCGAAGGTTGCTGCGTCCAGAAACCGGGCAGCTTTAATGCGGATGCGAATAGCGTCGGCTTCGGCTCGTGTTCTTGTCTTGAATGAACCGGCGTACGAATCGAGTGGCAAACTCGCAACGAGTGTGGTGATAAGAAAACACACAAAGCGGTTTCGCATAATCCAGCCTCGGTTTACAGCAGATCAGAACGATCGAAGAAGGGTGTCCGAAGATTTCAATCGAAAGCCTACGCTCTCACTTGACATCAACAAGACGAATTTGCCGCGGTTACCCAAACGTTTTCCCGCTGAGCCTGAATAGGCGCAACGCTCGGATGAGTTGGACACTGAAAACGACGTAAGAATTGTATCGGTCAACCCCTGCGATGCAGAGCTGGACGGACGATCGTTTCCCGAGGTTTTTCTCTCACACCGCGCGTTTCACACGGACCATGGCTATTCGATGGGATAGTCAAGTACTGGATGAGCCGCTAAGCCATCACGATCGGGCGGCGCGACGTCGAATCGATCTGGGTGGCCCTGCCCTTTCTCCGCGTTAGATTTCCGTAGCGATCCTCACTGCGCACGCTTTGTAAGAAGGTTGTTTCGAGTACGGATCAAAGACCGCATCCGTCAACTTGTTGGTACCTTCGTAGTGCATTGGAATGAAAATCTGACCGGCGCCGACAGTTGGGGTGACAAACGCGGTAACAGAAATTGAACCGCGTCGGGAGACAACGTTAATTCTGTCTCCTGATTTGATGTGCAGCGGCCTGGCGTCTTTCGGACTAAGCTCCGCGTAGTTCTCGTCGGGGTAGAGCTTTCGAAGAATGGCCGACTTGGAAGTTCGGGTTTGCGTATGCCACTGCGATGCCGTACCGCGTCCGGTCAAAAGAATCAGTGGATACTCATCGCTTGGGGGCTCTGTCAGCGGACAAGGTTCTTCAGTGATAAACTTCGCGCGACCGTCAGGGTGGTAGAATTCCCCGTCCGCGAAAAGATGTCGTTCGTTCTCTTGATTCGGGTTTGCGTAAGGCCACTGAATTCCGCCGCGTCGATCAAGTTCGGCGTAATCCTGGATTGCGGTGATGTCGCAAGGCATTCCGGAAGTGCATGACTTCAGAAGTTCAAAAACTGAAGCTGGCGAGTCCCACTGTTTGAACATGTCGCCACAACCCCACCCGTCCGCGATCAGTCGAAAGATGTTGAAGTCAGACAAGGCTTGCCCGGGCGCTCGGCGAACTTTCTTTGTGACACCGATTCGACGCTCAGAGTTGATGAAGGTTCCGTCCTTTTCGCTCCAGCCGGCGGCGGGTAGAACCAGGTCGGCGAGCTGAGTGGTTTCGGTTGAGTGGTAGATGTCCTGGACGACGAGGTAGTCGAGTTTCTTGAGTGTCTCGCGGGCTTTGTTCTGGTCGATCCATGAGTGGGCTGGGTTGGTGCAGATGATCCAGAGCCCTTTGATCTCGCCCGCGTCGATGCCGGACATGATGCGGTCGTACGACCAGCTGGCTTCTCGCGGGATCGTCTGTTCGTCGATGTTCAGGATGTTGGCGACCTTGGTTCGATGTTC
>JBGCDN010000330.1:0-18119 GCA_045105495.1 Planctomycetaceae bacterium | reverse complement strand
ATGCTTAGCTGACACTGAAATGGAACCGCCCACAAAGAAACCCACGAATCGCGTCGGGCGAAGCGTCGTCGGCCTGACTGCGATCATCTTGGTTTTGACCGCGATTGTTCAGCGTCAATCAACGTGGTGGCTGGTTCAGGTTTCGGCTGAGTGGCATATCTGGCTACCACTGGTGCAGGTCGTTTCCATGACGCTACTGCACTTAGTGGTCCGGCGTCCGGTATCGCGATTTGACTGGGTTGCCGTGACCGTCTGCAATCTCGTTTTGATTGGTCTTGCTGCAATCTTGTACTTCGAAGTCGAGACACTGGTTTTCGTCTACACGTTGCTGTTCCTGCTACGAACCACCATCAGTTTATTGTGGCTGCTCGCAATGATTGGCCTGCTTGCGATTGGTTGGTGCATTGTTCGACGTCGTCGTCCGGGTTCTCGCACAAGACTGATTTTGAAGCTCGCCTTTGCCAGTTTCATCACGCTGATTGTGGCTGAACCGTTGGCCGCAGTGGTTCATTCATCACGGCAAACAGGCGGAACGCTACGGCTTCCGAGCTTTCCCGAAGCTGCTGAGGACGACGAGGTTCACATCGCTGCCATTGGCGGCTCCACAATGATCGGCCATCCGTATGAGCCAAAGTTTGGCATCCCGGAAGTTTGCCTTTGGCGTCTGCAACAGCTGTATCCTTCAAAAACTATCGTGATGCACAACGTGGCCATTCGAGGGCTGAGCTTCGAACAAGCTGTGTTTGAACTGAAAGAGCTGCCCCGGAGTCCGGACCTCATTTTGGTTTACAGCGGGCACAACGAGTTCTATCACGAACTGGAAGAACTGGGCGGCGCGACGAATTCTGTGACGCCGCGGCTTGATCGTATCTTGAATCACTCGCCGCTGTTTCGATTGCTGGACGAACCACTGTCTCGTCGAAATGCAATCAAAGAAATCAACGCTCGCCGTCGGTTGTTCGATCGGCATGTCGCTCCAGGCAACTTGTACGCACCGCGACTGGGTCGGTTCGAACGGCGAATTCGCACGTTCCTGAACTTTTGCAAGTCAGAACAAATTGCGAGTCTTTGGTTCGTCCCCGCGAGTTCTGAATCCGGGTTCGAACCGAGCCGATCGATGCTGGCACCCGGAACAAGCGATGCACAACAGAAGGAAGTCAAACTGCGATTCGAACGTTCGTTGAAGTGGATTCAATCGAAAGACTACTCGAACGCAGCGAACGAGTTGCAGACACTGGTCGAACTGCAGCCGGCATTCGCGGAGTTTCAGTTTCGGTACGGCCAGTGCTTGGCTGCATTGGGTAAGTGGGATGAAGCTCGAGAACACTTTGCGAGTGCCCGGGACCTGGATGGCTACCCAACACGTATCAACGCAGACTATCGCGCCGTAATTCGGGAACTCACACGCGAGTTCAACCGCCCACTCATCGACGCACCCGAGCACCTTCGGCGCCACACTACGCACGGAGTTCTTGACCGAACGCTATTTCACGACAACGTGCACCCAACGATGAAGACGTTTTATTTACTCGGCATTGAAGCGGCGAATCAAATTCGGCGTCTGCGGCTCCTACCAAACCTAGACGATGCAAAGGACAGCGAAACCCCATTGCTTAGCCAGGCAGTGAATGACCTCGGCGTCGATGTCGAGCACCTCGCGCTGGCCTACGAGCGAACGGCCTACGGCCTAAAAGAACTGAGCGCTCTGCGGTTTGATCCATCTGATCGGATGACCCAAAGTCGTATTTTCTCTGGCAGAGCGTCGAGACTGCGTGCCGGTTCTCTGAAACCGGGTCTCGAAGGAACCGAGCCGCTGGAATAACTGTGACTGAGCATGAACCTCACAACCCTGAACCTTTACCCACCGCAGGGTCGCTTCCGTCTCTCTTCGGTGACCAGGCAAATCGCGTTTCTCTGGCAGCAATTCCGAAACCGCCACCAGATCAAAACAAGATCTTTCACTACGTAGCGAAGACCTACAGGTGACGCCACGCAGTGCATAGGCTACGGTTCTCCGCATAAAGTCGGAATGGATGCTTACCTTGGTTGCTCGGTTCCGGAGATTCTGGAACTTATTATACGCATTGGGTACGAACAACGGGGCTGTAGTTTGCGACCCGGATGTGGGTTATCTCGCACTTACACGAACACCATGACGGACAGGCAGGGTTGCACATCGGGCCAGGCGGCAACCCAAATTATTTTGAACATTGTTGAGAGGATGCTGTTGAAATTGCGTTTAGAAGATAAACATCTGACGGACTCAACCTGACGTCCGTCTTCTTTAGAGACGATGCTACTATCCCGATTCTCGTCTTTGCCATCTGAACCTGCACCTTCTGTGCATTGGACTGGATGCTGTTGAGTCTGCGGACTCTTAGAAACTTTCGCTGTGATGGAAATTGTACGCCCCGCGATAGGGTCAATCGGGGGCTATGTGCCAGGCGAGCAGCCACAAACAACCGGCTGGATCAAACTCAATACAAACGAGAATCCATATCCTGCGTCGCCGATGGTGGCGGAGGCTGTTGCGGCTGCGTGCCACCGTCTTGAGATCTATCCGGATCCTTCTGCCACTTCCTTCCGCGAAGCCGCGGCAGAAGTCTATGGCCTTGATCCAGACTGGATCATGCCCGCTAACGGCAGCGACGAGAACCTCACGATTCTGATGCGGACATTCGTCGATCCACACGAGACCATTACGTATCCGTATCCGGGCTACATTCTCTACGAGACACTCGCCGCGATTCAGGGCTGCAAAGTCGATCCAATGTTGTACGACGGCAGTTGGAATCTGGACCGGCGAGCGTTTGCCAAGGCACACGAAGCCAAGCTTGCGTTGGTTCCAAATCCGAACTCCCCATCGGGCACGCTCATTGACGAAACCGTCTTTGGGGATCTGGCCCCTGATCGTGGGCTGCTCGTGCTTGACGGAGCATACGCTGATTTCGCAGAAGGTCAGGAACCGCAGAACGTTCTGAAGGATGACTTCGAACGACGCGTCGTTGTCACTCGGACTCTCAGCAAGAGCTACAGTCTGGCGGGACTTCGGTTCGGCTTCGCCATCGCTCACCCCGACCTGATTCAGTCGATGCTGAAGGTGAAAGACAGCTACAACTGCGATTCTTTAGCCATCGCAGCCGCTACAGCCGCCATGAAAGATCAGGCTTGGATGCTTTCCAACCGAGAACGGATCGTGGCCACGCGAAGTCGGGCGGAGCAAGCACTTTCTGACCTAGGCTTCGCGGTGACCCCGTCTCAGGCGAACTTCCTGTGGATTCGGCATGTCGCGATCCCACACCAGGAAATCTATCAGCAGCTCAAAGCACGCAAGATTCTGATCAGATACATGAAGTTTCCGCTTGTTTCCTGGGGCGATTCCGAGTTCGATGGTTTAAGAGTTTCGATTGGGACCGATGACCAAATTGACGCTCTGCTGATGGCACTCAAAGAGATTCTTTAGTTGAGAACCACTGTGTCTCGATCCTCTAAAATCCGACGCGAAACTGCCGAAACCGAAATCGAGCTTCGACTGAACCTCGATGGCTCCGGCCATGCGGTGGTCGATACTGGCGTTGGCTTTCTGGACCACATGCTGACTCTCTTCGCCGTGCATTCGCTTTGCGATCTGCAAGTGGAAGCCAACGGTGACACACACATTGACGATCACCACACGGTCGAAGATGTAGGCATTTGCCTTGGCATGGCCATACGCGAAGCAATCGGCAATAAGGCTGGTATCGCCAGATACGGCCACATGACGTTGCCAATGGACGAGACGCTGGTCACCGTTGCTTTAGACCTAAGCGATCGTCCGCTCATGGTCTTCAATGCTGATTTCCCAACGGAAAAGATCGGCGAGTTCGATACGCAGTTGGTTCAGGAGTTCTGGCAGGCAGTTGTGTCGAATGCTCGAATGAACTTCCATGCTGTCCTACATCATGGAACCAACAGCCACCACATTTCCGAAGCGATCTTCAAGGCTGCGGCTCGTGCGATTAGGATGGCGGTCACCCACGATCCCCGCCGAATCGGAGTTCCGTCATCGAAGAACGCTCTGTAGTTGAACTCCCACGGCGAGGCCGCTTTTGGAAACGCCTTGCCATTGGCTTATCAACTGGCGTAATCGCATTTGGAGCGGCTTCCTGGTTCGTAGGAGGTCAGTTGCTGACCCCGGCGAATCGCGATGTCGGACCTCCGCCTGACGGTCTGAAGACCGAAGAGTTCCAGCTAACCTCGGCATCCGGCGCCACCATAGCGGGGTGGTTCATCACGGCGCCAGACACAAACGGTGCGAACGCCACCATTGTCTTGTTTCATGGCATTCGCGGCTCACGCGGTTCGATGGTCTCGCGAGCCCACCTGCTTCACGCCGCCGGTTTTGCTGTTGTAATGATCGACTTGCAGGCTCACGGGGAAAGCTCGGGTGAGTTCATTTCGGTCGGTCACCTCGAACGCCACGACGTTGAAGCCGCAGTTGCCTTCGCTCGAGAGAGAACCCCCGACCACAGGATCGCTGTGATTGGTCAGTCGCTCGGTGGAGCGTCGACGTTGATGGCCGACAATCTAAATCTAGACGCCATCGTTTTGGAGGCGGTCTTCCCGACCCTCCGTGAAGCAATCTTCAATCGCGTCTCAGAGAAATTCGGGCCACTTTCGCACATCCCGGCGTGGTCTCTGCTGGCTCAATTCCCAATCCGGCTTGGATTCTCTGCGAATGAAATCCAGCCCATCCAACGCCTACCCGCAATGCGATGCCCTACGCAGATTCTCTGTGGAAGCGTCGATCCCCATACACCACTCACCGAATCGCGCGCCATGTTTGAAGCTGCCTGCGAACCGAAACAGTTGGTCATCTTCGAAGGCGCTGGGCATACCGACTTTCTTAAGTACGACGAAGCCCTCTACTCGCGTGAGGTTATTGGTTTCCTGACGAAGCATCTCGTCGACTGAAGTTCAGAAGACAAATGCAAAGAGACCGACACAATTGTCGGCCTCTATTGGTGGTTGCTCTATGGCAGGTCGCCACGCTGGTCTTCCTTAGCGGAACAACTGCCGCACTCCGAAGGTGAAGAAGGTGACGAGTGAGAAGTTCAGAACTTCTTCACACGGCTTGTAGCGGAGAACCAACGTATCACCCGGCTTTACGAGAAGCCGCTCCGATGGGTTGTTCATCGCTTCAACAAGGTCAACACCGATCGTCACACTGCGACCATCGTCTAGCGTTCTGAACACGTAGAGCTGTGTTGGTGATGCACCGCTGAACCCTCCGCCGATCACAGTCGCCGCAGCACCGCCACCCTGAGCTCGACCTGCTCCACCGACGCCCTGCCCTGCCACAGCCATGGCACCCAGCACGTCAATGTCGTAGTCGCGTGGGAGTGGGAACTGGCCACCGGCCAGCAACCCACCGGTGTAGAACACCTCTGTGTCCCGAGCTTCGATGTAGATGATATCACCCTCTTCGAGGATGACGTCTTCCGAATCGAACTGCGGCGTCCGACCTTGCGGGAAACGAAGTGGAATCTTGATCGTCGACGGATCATCGGGCAGCGGCGGCGGATTCATACACTTGTCGCATTCGTACTGTGCATAAAACGAATCAACAAACGCTCCTGCTCGCTGCTCATCCGCAAGTCGACGTCGAAGAATCTTCACTTCGTTCTTCGCATTCAAACCCGGAAGCCCACCGGTTTCAGCCAGAGCGTGCATCAGGTCGTTCTTGTAGGCCGGTAGGTCCAGCACATAGCCCGAGCCGCTTCTGTCTGTCCCGCTGACAAGTTCTCTCTGACCACTGAGTTGCTCACCGCCGGCGAGAGCGAGTTCATCACTTCGGTCCTCACGAATCACGATTACGCGCGTGGTTCGTTCTTCCATTAGAGTGACGATAATCTGATCACGACCTGGCTGAAGAATTTCCTTCGTAACGGTGTAAGCCTCGCGAATATCCGCTTCGACTTCGGTCAGCGTCTTGCCACGTACATCAAGTGCATCGATCAATGGCAAAGAAAGTGTTCCGTCGTCCCGGATCGGAATTGGAAAACCGACCGCTGGTGAGAGATCACTGCCAGCCTCAGGGAACCGTACCGGCGGCGCGATTGCGACGTCGTCTTCTGACTTGGGCGGAAGAATTCCCTCGATGTAGATGCCGAGTACGTCGTCCTTATCAAGACGATAAGATTCAGGTGGCTCCTGCCCCAGACGATGCAATTCCAATTCAGCATAGTCTGCCCTCGGTTGTGCAAGAAACTGAGCCGGCACACGACTGGAGGGGATAGCGTTAATCGGCGACAGGAAAGACGTACATCCTGGCAAGCTCGACAGAATCAGACAGAACAATCCGAGAGATGCCACATTGGGCGTTCTGCTGTTCGTTTTGTTGGTGCAATCCGTTGCATTCATTTCGATTCTCACTGAAGCTCAGTGTTCTTGTTCGAGTAAGCAGTGCGACGCACTGAGTCGTTATCGTGATGCCCGCTTCAGAGTCTCTCGCTCAAGAGCCTCAAGTGATTCCAGTAGGTCAGCTTCGTCGATCGATTCGGCGGTCTCGCCAGACACATCGAGAGCCGGTGCAGTGTTCGGGGCTGGTGCTTCAGGAGCCTCCAGCAAATCCTGAGCAGCATCGTCGATCGCGTCGAAATCTGAATCGTCGACTTCAGGAAGCACGGCCTCATAAGTCGGATCGTCTTCCGTCGTTGGAGCTAACACAGGAGCTGGTTCCGCCGTCGGCACTAACGTCTTCGCGCTGTCGTCGTATCGGTTGTAGAACTCGTCGCGAAACTCTTCGTACTCAGACGTTTCAGGAACGATTGTCTGGATCTCGTAGTGGCTTCCAGCTTCGAGTGCCGCAGCCACGCCAACCGGGTGACCCTCGTACCAAGCCGCTACACATTCGGCTCCACCTGCATCCTGATATCGCCAACCCCAATATCGATTCGGAGGCACAACCGGTGCGCATCCATCGCCACCAAGGGCGACATCGCAGTAGCCGTCAATAAAGCCGCGGCGGTAGTCTTTGATTCGCCCGCACTGGCACTGATCAGCACATTGGCGCCAGACGTACCACGCCTGCAATGATGCCCGCTTTCGAGCGAGATACTTGTCGATGCTGTGGTTGTACCGGTAGCCCTGATAGCTGTGATGACATCCCGTCGAACCAAGGACGACGGCCACGATGGCCACCGGCATCAGCAGTCGGCTACAAGCGGTGATTGAAATTGTTGACATCCGTAAGGTCCGTGTTTGGGCGCGAACGTTGCGGGCCGAAGTCCGCGGTTAAGCTGATTGCTCCACAAGTGGGGAACAATCGGTTCCGTCTGAAAGTTAGGTTTCGACGTGTTGGTCCGGTCGTGCTGATCGTTTCAGTTAGCACCGATACAACGCGTGAAATCGTCGGCACCTGAACAATGCGACTCTTCCCTCGAATCGCTACAGCTTCGCATGTCGCCGTAAGACGCATCGGATCAACAACTTACGTCGACACTGATATCGCAAGGAAAGTCAGGCTTAGCAGTTTGCATTGACTTTGCAGGTTGGGTAATCTGAAGACGTGGCCATACGGCAAGTGCCGTGAAACCGTAGACAGAGTATTCTTGGAGTGAAAACATGGTTCGCTTGCGACCATTCGTCGGCCTGACTGTCGCCTGCCTCTGTGCGTGGCTTTGGATCGACTCATCATTCGCCGGACGTATCGATGCCGACACCATGGCTGATATGCCCGAAGACGTCGCATTGACTCAGCTGGAATCGCCCCAAACCGAAGCTGCTGCTCCAGCCGATGTGCCGTTGCCGACTGCAGCCCAAAGCGTCCCTGTCGAAGCGACCGCAGGGATCAGCGAAATCTCTGTTCAGATCGCAAGTCTCTCCAGCGACTTCATGGCAGGCTCACTCGACTGCAACACCGCATTGGCTCAAGTAAACCAGTGTGTCCAGACGCTCGATACACAGTACTTAGCGTGCGAAACGATGCCTGTCTGGCAAGATTGCCGTAATCAGTGCGTTGAATTCCAAGCATCTCTACCGTGCTGCCAAGAGACCATCATCAGCGATGTTCTCATCGGGGAAGAAATCATCAGTGAAGAAATTGTCGCTGCAGATCCAATTCCTATGGATGAGTGCTGTCTACCTCCAGCTGCAGCCTGCGACTTCGGCGGCTACGGTAGCTGCGGCGGATGTGGTGGCGGAGGAGGCGGCGGCTTCGGCGGTGGTCTTCTCGGGACTGGTCTTGGAGCTGCAGCACTAGCTGTTGGACTTGCTGACGACGACAGTTCAAGCGGCGGCTACGACGGAACATAAGTTTCCGGGACGAGTTTCTTACTGTTTTGAAGCATCGTCCTCGGTATACTGATTCACACAGAGGCCTACTCATGACTGAGTAGGCCTTTTCTCGTCAACATCTATGGACCCCGCTGGCACGGATCGCCACTGGTTCTGTTGAACTCGTGAATCCTGAGTCATGTGGCGCGACAGCTACGCTGAGATCATCGCGCGGGCCTTGCTTGTGATCGCCTTCTGCGCGATGTCATGGGCTATGGGCGGGGTGCACCCGTCAGCAAAGCTATGGGCAGCTCGAATCATTGGACTCTCTGTCCTGTTCATGTTGCTGTCCAAACCCTCACTCACATGGGCCAGCCGCGCCCTTCCGACTGCGTGGCTGATACTTGCCGGCGCGGTCGCATTTGGTTTCTGTCAACTCGCTGTGCTTGATTCGGGTTGGATCGAAAGCGTGTCTCCTGGGACAGTTGCAAGTCGATCGGCGGTTGGCGTGGATACACAAACCTTGTCAGTCGCTGCTCCGGAAACGCGCCGCGACCTGTCGCTACTAGTCTTGGCTGTTGCTGCTTTCTGTGTCGCTTCTCAGGTTTTTCAATCTGTGAACAGTCAGCTTTTTCTTTCTTTCGCAGTCGCCATCAATGGGGCCGCCTTGTCGATTTGGGGACTATTCCAGCAATGGAATTGCCCCAACGAGTTATTGCCTGGCGTGCCATGTGAAGTGAACTCCATCATCTTTTCGACCTACGTGAATCACAGCAGCGCCGCGGGGTTCGTGAATATGTGTTTGGGGTCTGCCATCGGGCTATTGCTGTGGCGGTATCGTTCCGCCTACGGCAGCCAAACAGAGGCCTCATTCAGCGTCTCTCTCAGAAACGTTTTGCGTTCTTTGACCCCCATACTGCTCCTGCTAAGCCTGCTGACGACGGTCATGATCGCCGGACTAGTCTCGTCGTTGTCGCGTGGAGGATGTCTGGCAGCAGTGATCTCCTTCGTGGTTGTCACGCTGTTCGCAGCTCGCCGGCAGACAAGCTCAGCCGGTTTCAACGCTGGCGTCGTTGCATCCGCTATTGGAATCGGACTACTAATTTGGATCGGCTTCTCCGACGCACTCGCAAGCCGCTACGCGACGACGGTCCAAGGCGACGGAATCGTTCAGGACAATCGACTTGACCACTGGTCTGACGGTTTGCGAGCCGCAAGAGATTTTCTTCCGACGGGAAGCGGGCTCGGCACCTACTCGTCGATCTACCTGCTCTTTGAACAAAACGATAACCCACATTGGTTCCGGCACGCGCACAATCAGTACCTCGAGGCTTTGGTCGATGGAGGGATCCCGGGACTGCTGCTGATGTTGGCAGCGATCGGCTTAGTAGGTTACGGGTGTTGGTACCTCGCCACGAACCGCGAAGTGGGAGTCCATTCCTGGTTCGGAATTGGGGCGATGTTCCTGCTTGTTTCGCAGGCAGTTCACGCCACTACAGACTTTGGACTTTATCTCCCCGCAAATATGTTGCTCTGTGCGGTAGTGTGCGGGGCCGTCGCTGGCACTGCGGCGAGCACGAACAACTCTCGCATCCTACGCATGCCGACATCGCTGGGGCGCCCCATCGTTTGGAACATTGCCTTATTTGCCGGTTGCCTCTTCGCGACGAACCATCTTCAGGCTATTGAAACTTCGTCAGACACTCTGCGAATGGCCTCGATTGAAAGTCGCAGTACTCGCCTTCCGGCCATGGAAGAGATCGCTGCAAGTGTCACGAAGCTGGACAAGGTAATTCGAGCGAATCCGACCGATCCTCAGTTGCGATTCCGAAGAGCTCGGTTCCTCATGCTGCAGTATCAGCGGAAGGCGTTTGATGTACTTCGCAGCAACGACGGACTCGGCAGACCTGAGGCCGAACTGTGGAATCGAGCCTCGGTTGAGCAAATCCACGCAGCACTTCAGGAGCTCTCTCCAAAGCAGCAACGGACGCAAGCGGCACTCCTGCTTCAAGAACCTGTAGTACAGCGTTACATCGTCGAAGCCAGAAAGGAACTGTTGCTGGCACGTCAACTGAACCCGTTCCGACCTCGGTTTCATGTCTATCTGGCTGTACTCGCACCACTTTTCGGCGAAGCGGATATCGACCACCTCAACCGTGCGGAATTGTTGGCCAATACGGATGTAGAGACGAGCTTTGACTGCGGATTGCTACACCTTCGAGCAAACCGAACAACCCGCGCAATCGCATCGTGGAAGCGCTGTCTTCAGTTCTCCAGGGACCACGCTGAGCTAGTTCTTTCGCTCGGCGGGACTCGGCTCGATGATGACACGCTAGTGAATGAGGTGATGCCGGATGACCCCGTACTTTTGGTTCGCCTCGCAGAGAGTCGCAAGAAAATGAACTCAGAATCACGGCTTGCTCACCTATTGGCCGAGCGCGTGTTGGCAATGACTGAATCGAACACACCATCACAGGAAGACTACTTTCGTGGTCGAGCAGCATCGCTGTTGGGCAACGAGGTCCTTGCTGCGGAACATTACGGTAGAGCCGTCGCGGAGGCGCCTAACCAGGCTGAGTGGCGATATCGCTACGCCTTCGCACTGACAAATTCGGGCCAGCTCGACAAAGCTCGAGCTCAACTGCAGTGGTGTCTCGGGGTGGCACCACAAAACCCCAAATACCAAAAGCTTATGCGGACGGTCCGACTGAGGAGCCAGGATAGTGAACTCTGATCACATGAATGGAAGAAAAGTGGTTAACCAAGGTGACAACAGTGACGACACAATCGAATTGTTCGGCATGCTTCGGCGCCGGCGCCTTCTGTTAGTCAGTACATTTCTGGTAGGCATCGGAGCTGCATCGGCATATCAATTTTTGGCGGAACGTCTGTACGAAGCCCGACTCGAACTGATGGTCATGCGGCGAGATTCCAGTGTCCCTGCCACCGGTGTTGACGGACAAAGTGAGGTCGACGGCACCACGCTCAGCGGTGAACTGCTGGCGAACCACATGAAGTTGCTTTCTAGTCGTCGCATCATCAAAGATGCAATCGAAACATTTCAGCTGGACCAGCTTAAGTCTGTTGCAGATGCTGAAGACGAAGGCATTTCTCCAGTCGACTACATTGCAGAACAACTTGCGGTCGATGCTGGCGGGGAAGGTATGGCCCGTGACGCAAGCGTCCTTATCGCGACGCTACGCGACCCTTCGAAGACCGATTGCGCTACGATCCTGAACGCGGTTCTCGCCTGCTATCAAAAGCATGTGAAGAACAGCTTCGCTGGTGAGAGTGATGCTGCGATTGAAGTTAATGAACGCACCCGCGAGCGACTCGCCCAAGAACTTGTTGCTGCCCAAAGTGCGTATCAACAGTTTCGCGAGACTACGAAGCTAATCTGGGAGAACGATCAGGCTCGCAACGTGCACCAGGAACGATTGAAGGCTCTGGAAGACGACCTCCGAGAGGTTCAAAAGAAGATTTCTGAAACAGGAGCCCGCGCTCAGGTAATCCGTGAAGTGCTCGCGTCGAAGCAACTAAGCGAGGTTTCCGACCTCGATCGCCTCGCCCTGCTAAGCGACCGTGAAACGCAGAGACTTAAACTTCTGTTTGACGTATCCAAGGGCGACCCAAACAACGAAGAATTTCAGGCCGATCAGCCTCTTCGGTCAGCCACCGCAAAAGCTCAATACGAAGAGCTGTTGTCTCTCATGTTGAAGGAACGCTCTCTTCTAAGTGACTTTGGTTCAGACCATCCATCGGTTCAGATCACGCGAGAGAAAATCGAAGTGATCAAGCAGTTCCTTGCAGAGAATGCCCCCAAGGAAGTCGAGAATGAAATACGACCAACGCTGGACCCTAAGGAAATGTTGGTCACCTACGAACGACTACTCGGTAATGACCTTCTACAGGACAAGAAATTACAGGAATCGATTCTGCAAGAGATTGCCCGTGAGTCCGAACTAGCCCGAGCACTTGCTGCGGATGAGTTACGAGGTCAGGCACTGCTCGACGACATTGCTACAAAAAAACAACTGCAGCGTGAGGCGATTGCCAGTCTTGGCGGTATGGCCCGAGCTCGCGACTTTGGTGGGTTCAAAGTAGACGTACTTGCTGCTGCTGAGCCACAAAAAGACGCGGCCTGGCCCGATGGGAAGATCGTTCTTGCCCTGGGTGGCGTTGGAGGTCTGATACTTGGCTTCATGCTGGCCTTGCTAGCTGACGTGACAGATTCGACGTTCCGAAACCCGGACGATGTTGAGAATGTGCTCGGCCTGTCAGTTCTGAGCCATGTTCCAGTACTGCCACCGCAACAGAAAAGAGATCCAGAGCTTGCGAACATCGTTCCCGAAATCTGCGTGGCACATCGGCCGAAGTCCAAAGAGGCGGAAGTGTTCCGATCGCTCAGAACATCGCTGTTCTTCACAGCCGCTTCTTCGAAGTTGCAAGTCCTTCAAATCACCAGCCCAAACACTGGCGATGGAAAATCGACAGTCTCTGCAAACATCGCATGTGCGATCGCACGAAGCGGCAAGAGTGTGCTACTTGTCGACTGCGACCTTCGCCGACCGCGTGTGGCTTCCATTTTCGGAGTGCCAAGAGAAACCGGGCTCTCTTCAGTATTGGCAGGACAAGCGGAGATTCCTGATGTCATTCAGAACTCCGGACTTGAACACCTTTCAATCTTGCCAGCAGGCCCCATTCCTCCGAACCCGGCAGAACTGCTGACCTCGGCGACCTTTGGCGAGTGCCTCGATGTCCTTCGAGAGAAATTTGACTTCGTCATTCTCGACACTCCCCCGATGCTAGCCGTTTCAGACCCTGGCATCATCGCCAGCCATGCCGATGGCGTTCTCCTAACGCTCCGTATTTTGAAGAATGGGAGAGGAGCTTCCATTCGAGCCAAAGAGCTACTCGAAGAGCTCAACGCCAACCTCATGGGTGTAATTGTGAACTGTTCACAGCGTTTCGCAAAACACTACGGCTACTCTGACTATCGGTACGACGAGTCCTACTCGTATCAGTACCGTGACAACAAGTACTACGAACAGGAAAAGAAAACGATCGGCTACTCAAGATCAAAGTCGAAATCGGAAGCGTAACAAAACGCTTGGTAAGCCAACGCGGAGGCTTACGATACCCGAACGGCCTTGAGCCGTAAGTTCGCGGGCCAAGCGAACACTGAATGATAGAAACAGAAAACAACACGATGCGTCGGGGACTTCGCAATCTGGTGCGGCATCGGGGCTTGAGAATTTGCCTCCTGGCCATCGCGCACTCCATCGTATTCATTGCCGTCTATTGGATGGCTCTGCTGCTGCGATTTGATTTTCGCCCACCCCACCACATGCTTGAACTCTATGTTCATAGTGTGGGCTGGTTCGTCATCGTCAAATTGCCGATCTTCTACATGCTCGGACACTATCACGGGTGGTGGCGATATGTCGCGTTCTCAGACGTTTCATCCCTTCTCCGTGCAGTCGCCATCAGCTTCGTGACCCTCGCGCTCTTGGATCACTTCGCATTCTCCTATCAGGTACCACGTAGTGTTTTGGTAATGGACTCGCTGCTATCAGTACTTGTTCTCGGACTACTTCGATGCAGCTTCCGGATGCTGAGCGAGCACTACCAGTTTTACTTCGTCGATCGACGACCAACCGCGCTGCTCATCTGCAGCGATCCCAAAATGGGACTTCTCGCAAACCAACTCAACTCCCATTCCAATCTGCCCTACCGCATCGTTGGAATTATTGATCCGACTCAACGGACCGGTGGCTCACGACTTGGCCACTTGCGAGTTGTCGATGGACTTGCCGCATTACCCCAATTCGCGGCCACAACGGAATCATCTGAAGTTCTGCTAACGAGCGGCCAGCTTGTCGGCTCGGAATTGCGATCACTGATCGGTACCTGTGACGGGCATGGATTGAACCTTCAGATCCTGCCACCCATCGGCGATATGTTCTCTGGAGCCAGTCGTGTTCCGGTACGTGAAGTTGATATTGCCGACCTGCTCCGCCGCGATCCTGTGGAACTTGATACGCTAAAAGTCTCCGAGTTCTTGACTAACAAAGTTGTTCTTGTGACGGGAGCCGGTGGGAGTATCGGTTCAGAGATCTGTCGGCAAATCTTGAAGTTCCAACCCAAACACCTGGTCCTTCTTGGACGCGGAGAGAACAGAATCTTCGCGTTAAACCGAGAACTACAACAGTTGGACCAACCGACCGAGATCTCGACGTTTATCGGCGACATCACCGTTCCTCAGAGAATGCGGCAGGCTTTTGAAGACTTCCAGCCAGAGATCGTATTCCACGCTGCAGCACACAAGCACGTAGCGCTGATGGAGCAAAATCCCGGCGAGGCGATCCGGAATAACGTGATCGGAACACAAGTCGTTGTCGACCTTGCCCACGAATACGAAGTGGAATGCTTCGTTCAAATTTCGACAGACAAGGTCGTAAATCCGACCAGCGTCATGGGTGCGACGAAACACTTGGCCGAACGGTATGTCCAGGCTTCCTCTGAAACGTCATCGACACGGTGTGTTGTGTGTCGCTTTGGAAATGTACTGGGTTCGGAAGGAAGCGTCGTTCCGATCTTCAAAGAACAGATTCGTGCTGGCGGGCCAATTACGATTACAGACGATAGAATGAAGCGATTCTTCATGTCCATTCCTGAAGCGTCGCAGCTTGTCCTTCAGGCAGGGGCAATGGGCAAAGGTGGCGAGATCTTTGTTCTGGACATGGGCGAGCCAGTGCGAATTGTCGATCTTGCACGCGACCTGATTCGTCTTTCAGGATTGGGACAGGACAGCATCGAAATCAAGTTTACCGGCACCCGACCGGGTGAGAAGTTGTTTGAAGAACTCTACTTTGACGAGGAATCCACACTCCCATCGGAACACGCAAAGCTGCGGACGGCCTACCATCGCCCGTTTGACTATTCCCGAGTTGTCAGCGAAGTCGATGACCTTAACCTGCTGATTGGTGCTGATGCGGGAACAATCAAATCCGCGATCATGAAGCTGATTCCTGAATACGAACCCACACAGTACGGTGCTCGTATCCCGGAGGCAGCGACAGAGCGATGACCAACGCGGCTGCACCAAACAAACACTTCCTCTACAAGTCCGCGATCTATGCGATTGGTGACCTACTGACCAAAGGTTCGCGTTTCGTTCTCATCCCGTTCTACGCACACACGTTTTCGACGGAAGAGGTCGGGCTGCTTGCGATCCTACTGGCGATCAATATCGCGGCATGGACATTGATGTCGATTGGCTTCGGATTCGGCGTCCGCCGGTTCCATGTCGAAGAAGAGCAACATGCGAATCAGGCAGATGTTTTTCTGTCTTCGATGTTCTGGTCCCGAGCCTTTGCGGCAATACCGTTGCTCGGCATTTTGCTGCTTGCAGGCGTACTGTTTTGCCAGAACACAACAACCGCTATTCCAATGAATCTAATGCTCATCTCAATCGTCAGCGGCTATTTCCGCGCGGGATTGAATGTCTATGAGAACGCATTGATGGCTCGCGAGCAGGCGGTCCGTTACCGAGCGTTTACGTTTTCGCTGTTCACCAGCACGACACTCGCGATCATCTGTGCCGTTGTTGTTCTGGACCTCGGTCTTGCCGGAGCGATTTACGCCGAAGCGTTACTTACGACAATTTGGGGGATCGGCATTGCGATCTTCCTGACGCGAAAAGCGAAACCCAACTTCTCTATCGTCACGCGTGATCGGATTCGCTGCTGCCTGCCGGTCGTCCCACACATGTTCTTCGCATGGGCATTGGCATCTTCGGATCGAATTCTCCTCGAACGCTTCGGAGTCTCCACTGACCGCATTGGCGTGTATGATGTCGGCTACATGCTGGCAAGTACGCTTGGTGTGTTTTCTGTTGCGATGCGTTCCGCCTGGTTCCCCGGCTTCTTCCGAACGGCAAAAGACCCAGATGCCAACCAACGATATGGGGAGACAGCCACGCTGTACTTCTGCGTTGTCGCTGCCGTGGGAGTCGGGCTAATCCTACTGGCCCCTGAATGCGTCGCATTGCTGACACCTGAAACCTACGCGAATGCAGTCCCCATCATGCGACTGGTCGTGGTTGGCAGTTTGTTCCTCACCATCTTCGTCGCCGCAAACCAACCCATGTTCTTTGCGAACAAGACAGGCGTAATTGCCGCAACCTCCTTCCTTGGCCTGCTGACGAACCTCGCAGCCAACTTTCTCCTCATTCCCCGATACGGAGAATTTGGCGCGGCAATTAGTACCATCATTGGATACTCCGTGATGGCAACAGCAATGTTGCTATTGGTTCAAAGGCAGTTCAAGGTGCGGTGGTCTTATGAATCACTCGGCACCCTCCTGGCTGGCGCGGCGGTCGCAGTGGCTATGGGTCTCTTGCCGAACTGGTCGGGGGTCCCAGGAATGGCTGGTCGCGGCATCATTGCGATTGGCTTCGCAACTGGATGTTTGCTTGTTGGCCGACGACAACAGATCGCAGCAAGACTTGCATGGAAGAAAGCAGGAAGGGATTTCTCATGACAAATGACCGGAAGTTTCTACCGTTTGCTTTACCAGACATTGGTGAAGAAGAGATCGCCGAAGTGGTCGACACCATCCGAAGCGGCTGGTTAACAAGTGGCCCCAAGACACAAAAGTTTGAGCAACAGTTCGCCGAATATGTCGGTGTGAAACATGCGATCGCCGTCAGTTCGGCAACGGCAGCACTACACCTGGCGTTGGAAGCCATCGGTGTTGGACCAGGAGACAAAGTCATTGTTCCCGTCCACACCTTCACCGCCAGTGCGGAGGTAGTGCGATATCTCGGAGCGGATGTGTATTTCGTTGATGTTGACGCAGAACACTTCTGCGTCGATATCACTGCGGTCGCCGCCGCTCTCAAATCGGACCCAACCATCAAAGCAATCCTACCCGTTCACTTTGGTGGTCAAACCTGTGACACACTCGCGTTGAAAGCACTGGCAGAACAACACCACGTCTACCTTGTCGAGGATGCTGCACATGCCCTGCCAGCTACGAACTCTGGCAATGTCGTCGGTTCTATCGGAGATCTGACTGCATTCAGTTTCTACGCTACGAAGTGTGTGGCGACGGGCGAAGGCGGAATGGTCACCACAAACAACGATGCGTGGGCAAAGCGGCTTCGCGCGATGCGTTTGCATGGTATTAGCTCAGACGTGTTCGACCGCTACGTATCTGACAAGCCCAAATGGTACTACGAAGTCATCGCTCCTGGCTTCAAATACAACATGACTGACATTGCAGCCGCCATTGGAATTCATCAGTTGGCGAAAGCGGATTTGAACCAGAAGAAACGAGCCGCCATCGCGCTACGGTATCAGTTGGCGTTCGCCGATCTTCCCGTTGTCTGCCCATTCGAGCGTGTGACAGACGACATCCACTCGTGGCATCTGTTTGTGATGCAATTGAGCTGCGACGATCACAAGGAACGTGATCAGTTTATTGAACGAATGTCGGAAGCCGGCATCGGCACCAGCGTTCACTACATTCCCCTACACCTCCACCCATACTGGCGAGATCGATATTCGCTAAGGCCTGAGGACTTTCCCGTTTCGACAAAGCTCTTCCAACGCTGCGTGAGCCTTCCAATCTACCCATCAATGACTGAAGACGATGTCCAGTCTGTCATTGATACGGTCACGCGAGTCCTTCAAACCGGGTATGTGTCAGCTTGAACATGGCGAAACGTGCCTTCGACATATTGTGCTCAGCGGGCGGTCTGATCTGCTTGTCACCAATCTGGCTTTTGGTTGCGATCCTCATTGTTCTGACGGATGGCCTTCCCGTCCTTTTCATTCAGGAACGGATTGGGCGGCATG
>JBGCDN010000329.1:0-8331 GCA_045105495.1 Planctomycetaceae bacterium | reverse complement strand
CTACGACCCGAGCGGCTGAAATGGATGTTTCGGTCAGCAAGTCCTCAAGGGGTTGTTCGATATTGCCACCGGCGACAGAGGTCAAGAGAACCTCCGCTGATCAATCCAACCTTACGTAGGTGGTGCTGGTTTTCGACCGTTGTGCCAAAGGTACGGAAATCAACCACTGCCGCGGACCCGGTTTTCACTGAGAGCCGGGTTCGTTCGATTTGGGTGATGTCGATACGGCGGTCAGTCCGTATTCGGAACCGGCGGAGCATGACTCAAAGCGACCGTGGTGAGTAAGTTCAGCCGTCTTCTACGCTGGTTCGGCTGAGGTTCATCATTTCAATTTGTCGTTGGGCGATCGCACGCCGTAACCCTCCGCGCGCTGAGTGTTTGGGTGCGAACGTGGTCTTAGTTGCTGGCGTTGTGGATCGTCATTGCATGTTGGGTGTTCAATCGGTCGATATCACACTTACTTGTCGGGGCCTGCATTCAATGAATCGATGATCGATGATCTTTCGAACCACATTCCTGTGTCTGCTGTTTTCGGCTGTGGTTCCCGCATCATTGGCAGAGGCGGCTCCGCAGCAACAGTTTCGCTATTGGAACTCCTCGTGGGACTTCGAAGAGATTGATCTTGCGAACGTCTCTTCCAAACTGGCGGCCCTTGGGATTGATGTTCCCGTTGCGATGCGAGGCAAAGCGACGGTGAACCTGAACGTGAGTGTTCCATGGAACGCGATTCGGAACGCCAAAGCCTACAAAATTCAGGGGACCATCCGCGGTAGCAACGTCAACGTGGATCAGCTTCGACTGACGCAGCTTGGTGTTGATGTGAACCTTGCGAACGGTGTGCTGCGAATTCCGAATTTGGATTTGGAACAGCAAGCCGGAAGCATCAAGGGGAACCTGACAGCCGAAGTTGTTCCAAAGGGCAATTTTGAAGGTCGTTTCAAGGCAGCAACGTTTGATGTGCAGCCTTTGATCGCGTTGCTGGCGAAGTTCGATGTCGTGCCGCGTGGAGTTGTTGTTCGCGGCGACGTTGGCTTCGATATCGAAGCGCAGGGTTCGACGCAGGATGTCTCTGATGCATCTCGATGGACTGCTTCCGGTACGGCAAAGGTTCGTTCGGTTCAACTCTCTCGCGGGTCATTGGCAACGCCTGCAGTAAGCGGCAACATTGAACGAGTTGCCCTGTCGAACGGCGCACTTCGGATAGATGGGCTTGTGCTGCGAGCGGATCAACGAAGTGATTTGTTTGTTCGGGGAAACGCCGTATTGCCAGTCACTGATACTGGAGCGTTCTCAGTCGATCTGGCTGCGAACGACTTCGACTACGGAGCCTTCGCTGACATTTGGTGGCCTGGACTTGAGTCAATCGTTCAAGGCAAGATCGACATGATCGCCAAGGCACGAGGCAGCCTCGTCAATGGGGAACCGGAAGACTATTCACTGGCCGCTCGAGTGGGTTCTCCGAACCTCTCCGTTGCTGGATTGAAACTGGGAATCATCGAGCACGAAGTAGCGATCACTGAACGTGATGTTTCCGTCACGCGCCTCAGTAATCGTACGAGGACTGCAGCTGAGAGCGCGATCGATTCGTTGAAAGCTCGCTATGCGATGGACGAACAGCGGCTGCTGGTTGAATCGATAGACGCGCGTTTGTTTGGAGGATCGTTGGCCGGCACGCTGGAGTTATCGCGAATTCCTGATGGGTGGCATCGAGCGAATCTGAAGTGGCAAGGCATAGCGCCGGCGGCTCGAGTGACGTTGCCGTTCGCAAGCCGGCCAACCACGCTTACGGGCTCTTCTTCCGGCTCGCTGCAGTGGCAATCGGTGGCGAAGGATCTTGCAAATCCAGCAAGGCAACGCGGTCGCGTCTCCATACAACTTGAGCAATTGGCGGCAACAGAAGAGCCACTTGGCAACCTGACCGCGGATGTCTCACTGGGTAAAGAGGCGGTCTCGGTCACAGCAAACGGTGAGATTCTTGGCGGTCGGGTTGATGTCAAAACCAAATCGCCGTTGTCGGATCCGACGTCGTGGAAGACTCTATCAACGCGGATCCTGATCGGGTTTCTAAGAATCGATCGAGCATCACTTAAGCGGCTCTCTTCTCTCTATCAGATGCGTCCACAACGGTTTGATGGAGAGCTCTCTGCCATCGTCAGGCTAGGGCCCGATACCGTTGAGGCAGAACTGACGGCGGGCAAGGTGACTGCGTTCGGAAAGACGGTAGCAGATCGAATGCTGATGCGAACAACACTGAAAGACGGTGATGTTCAGATTCAAGAGATCCGCGGAACCTACGCGGGCGGGGCGGTTTCAGGTCGTGGAGTTTGGGAAAAGTCAGGCACACGATTTGTCCGGCTGCGGCTGACTCGAGCAAACGCGGATCGTCTGTTGGTTCCCATTAGCAGGTCTGCTGACGATTGGATTGGTGGTCGTATTTCGGGCAGTGCTCTTTTGACTTCAAGTGCGAACGATACCGCCAGCCGACTCCGCATTACCGGGCTCGCGGACGTTCGCGATGGCACATTGTTTGGGGTTCCCGTTGGCGATGTTCATAGCCCATACGTCTTGACTGTTTCGATGGAACCAATGAAGTGGTCCGTCGATTTCGACCACGTGCAAACAACAGTCGCGAATGGGCGTGGAGAAGGGCGGTTGATACTCCGGTCGGCTGCGGCCCGGCAGCGTGGTTTTCATCTCGACAGCAATTGGCGACTTACGCACGTGAACTTCCGCGACATCCTGCGCCGTTCTGCCGGAACAGCAATTGTTGGCCGGGGCGATTTGACGGGAACCGCTACGCTCAGCGGTCGGCACATTCAGTCGGAGAAGGACTTGGAAGGTCGGTTTCGGTTCCAACTGGGCGGCACTGATGCCGGCGCCGTTCCAGGTGTTGTGTCGGCGGGTAGCTTTATCGGAGCGGCTGGTCTGGCTGGAACGCGGTTTAACGAAGGCCATGCGTATGGTCGGATTCGTCGAGGCGTTGCCACTGTTGAAGAGTGCATCATGACTGCTTCGACACTGGGCTTCGAGGCCGATGGAACCGTCAACCTGACTTCAGGTCGTCTGGACATCGACGCTGTTCTGGCGACGGGCAATTTCCAAGGGCAAACATCCGTCCTGCGACAAACGTTGCGGCCTCGCGTTGTGGACGCGATCGGCATCGGCACGATTAACCAAATTCTGAGCGACCGAACCGTAGTCTTCACGATGAAAGGCAACGTCCGCTCACCCATCGTACAGCTCAACCCTGGCGAAACCCTCCGTGCTAATACGCGTAGCATCGCGGTCAGGCAGCTTTCTACTGCAATCACTGCTGGCACGATTCTCGCCCCCTGAACACCGTGGGATCTTCTACGGCACGAGTCCGGCAACCGCACGCTTCGCCGCGACACATTGTATTCCGCAAGGTTTGCCTAATCGGTAAATCTTCTCATGCCGCATGACTGTCTGGTCGATACCACTCACATGCGCGACCGGTACGGCTTGAGCTTGATACTGATGTTGGGTTTGCTGCCCCTTCTGTCTGGATGCAGCACACTCGGGCTCGGTTCGCGCCCGGTCGCTCATGTGCTGACCAACGAAGCTCGAGATATGCTCGACCAATCTTCGTCTCGGCCCAATGTTCCCACCGAGCTATCCAAGCAGGTTCTGCCGAATCATACGCTTCAGCCAGGTGACGCGGTTCTGGTCGAGAGCCTTGACGAATCGACTCGAATGCGGATTCCGGCTGACCAGACTGTCATGCCGGATGGAACCATCGACCTGGGACCACTGGGTCGATTGGTCGTCGCCGCGATGACGCTCGAACAGGCTGAAGCGACAATCCAGCAGTTGGCGGCGACTCATGGTCATGGGTCAGCAACGGTCAGTGTTCGACTTATTCAGCCCGTGCATCGATTCTATGTTGTGGGCGAAGTGAATTCACCAGGCTCGTATCCGCTGGTCGGTCACGAATCGGTTCTGGATGCGTTGATGAAAGCTGGTGGACTCACGGACGATGCATCGGCCTGTGACATCTTGCTGGCTCGCCCAACAACGACCAAATCGTGCCGTGTCACTTTGCCGGTTTGCTACCGAGCCATCACACAACTCGGCGACACGTCCACAAACTATCATCTGCAACCGGGCGATCGAATTGTGGTTGCTCGACAAGGGAAGTTCGAAGAAGTCTTCGGCTTCCTATCGCTTCCGTTTGCATGTCCTCACTGTTCGTGTCCGGAAAAAGCCTGCTGCGATCCGAACGCAGCAACGTACCCCGGTTCTGAATTTGTGCCGACAGGACCGAATCATTATCCGTCAGTCCAACCACCGCGAGTCCCCAAGGCGCCACAGAGCGACACCACTACCTACCCTCAGCAAGGGGTAAGGTTGTTGACTCCCGAAACCTTCGAAGCCCAGCCCGGCACGGCCGCCGATGGCGAACTGGACTTCGGCTCAGACTTCTCAATGCCTCGCTCTCGCTAGCAAGCGTTCCGCTTGACCGGGTGCGGCAGCGACATTGGGTTGATGGTTTTCGGAAGGTTCATCGCCGCGAGCTCGGTTTGGCAGCGTTTGCGGTTCAGGCTGAAGGCCGGTCTGTGGGAACTTGCGGCTAAGGGAGGTCGGACCGGATCTGAGCATCTACTTACTTAGCTGCGGTGGCTGAGGCAGCCTCTTCGCTGAAGACCGACACGATGAACTTCAGTAGCACGGTAAGCAACAGGATTCCGAACGCCCAGATACCGGCGGTCACTTTCCATTCAACGTGGCTCGGCGAGTACTCAACGATCTCGTGCAGTGTGGATGGAATGAAGCCGGGAATGATTAGCCCCATGCCCTTTTCGATCCAAATGCCGACGATGCAAAGCAGGCATGCTGCAATTCGAACCGCAACTGGCTTTGCAGGGTTGTGCGCCAACCGAGGTGGCCGGCAACAACAACCTTGCGAGTTGCTCATGTCTACGAGAAAGTGACTCTTGTTGAGGTTACGACATGGAGTTTGAGATGCCCGGTAAAGACAAGTTCAAGGCCATAATCAAGGCCACGCCATCGGCGGTTAGCATACGGTCGGACTCGGTAAGTGTTTCCACCTATCTCTTCGACGAATCCAATCTCGGCGGACTGAACCAACTCGGTTTTGACATAACCCCTGTGCTTCAAAGCGACGGCCCCTTGCAACATTATGACCGACTAAGCGAATGGGCAGGTGATGGACGTTGGATGGCGATCGAGTCGCTGCCTTCTATTCTGGACGGGGATGGTGTTCCAGCGTTGGACGTTGTCGTACTTAATCCGAACGACTTGGAGCTGTTACGTTCAGCAAAAACGCAGGGTCCGCTCGTAGATGCCTGGTTTGATCCAATGGCTCAGTATCTCGACTTGCCAACTGGAAAGCTGATGGTGGTTTATGAAGACGATTTTTTTAGCAGCGATTTCGATCAGAGCGAACGCCGCAAGGTAATTGAGTCGGCCGAAGACGAGTTGGTCAAGCGAGGGGATTGGTCAGAGTTTTCGAGCTATACGATTTCCTGTAAGCCAGGATTCTATCAGGCTCACGTGTTCACTCGGTTTGAAGATGAAATGAGTGAATACGAACCGGATGAGGGTAGCCCAGACGTTGTTGTCTATTTGGAGCCCGCCGAAAAACCGACTTCGTTTTCGAAGTCGTGTCCACTGATTCCGAGTCATCCCACGACTCAGGACATGGAAGCCGTGAAACAAAAGGCCACGGAAGTCGCACGCGACAAAGGCTGGGATGTTGAGTAGGCGAGAAGCCTCCGTCCCGGTCAGGGCGAAGCGGGTTGCGATTCAATCAGACCTCCGGCCCGTTTGATCTTCCGCGACAACATCTGGTTAATCAACAGTGCTAACGTCGGCGTTGATCGACGTGGTTTCGTCTGCGGTGGCAGCGGGTGCTGGTTCCATCTGTTCGAACGCAATCACGCCCAATACGAAGATGACAAACAGAAACGTTCCAATCGCGCCCCAGTTGATTCTTGCTAATGCCATGGCCCCATCCTTGCTTGCGCCCCGGCCAATCAACTTCGCGCGCTGATTATTCGTGGCTGTGGTTTTCGTCCGGGTAGGTGCCGTCCTGCACCTCCGAAATGTAGTCCTTTATTGCTTTCGTCGCGGCTTCGTGGAGTTCTGCAAATCGCTTCACGAACTTTGGCTGAAAACCTTGAAACTGCCCAAGCATATCCGGAGTCACCAGTACCTGCCCGTCACAATTTGGGCCGGCTCCGATACCGATTGTTGGAACCGAGACTGCCGCTGTCACTTTTTCCGCCAGTGATCGTGGAATCAATTCCAGAACCATGCCAAATACGCCGGCTTCTTCAATGGCCTTTGCGTCGGCAAGCAGCCGTTCTTCTTCTCTTTGAACGCGAAAGCCGCCGTACGTATTGACCGACTGCGGCTGCATGCCAATGTGACCAAACACCGGCACACTGGCTTTCTTTAGCGCCGCGATTGTCTCGACCATGTCGACACCGCCTTCAAGTTTGACGGCGTCGGCTCCCGTTTCCTTAACGATTCGCAGAGCATTTTTAACGGCCTGCTGAGGGCTGACGTGATAGGCCCCGAACGGCATGTCCACAATCGTCAAAGCGTAGCGTACCGCTCGGCACACCATTTCGCCGTGGTAAATCATTTCGTCCAGAGTCACCGGTAACGTGGTCGATTTGCCCTGAACCACCATCCCCAGACTGTCACCGACGAGAACGCTATCGATGCCGGCATCGTCCAGCATCTTTGCCATCGGGAAATCGTACCCCGTGAGCATCGCGATTTTCTTACTGTCGGCTTTCGCTTTGACGAACCCCGGGACCGTGAGCTTTCTTCGTTTCTCTGACAACTTCAACACCTGTTTCTAACGTGAGCCTGTCGGTGCATTGTAGCGTGCCGCTCAGCCAGGTGCTTCGGTTCGCGAACGATCTCACAAACCACATCCCGGAGCTCAAAGGGCTCAGCGACGTTGAGATCGGAAAGCTAGCCCGTGGCCGTCGGTATGGGGTTTCGCAAGACATCGCGCAAGTCTCTGATGAACCGCTGAATCTCGTCCGGGTGAGTGGCTTCGTCGGGTGAATAGTTCAATTCACCACGCTTCAACTGCCCCTCGCGACGTGTCTGCTCTCGCATCAACTCGCCAAAGTAGATCGTTACCGAGAGCAACATACCACCTTCGATCGATTGCGTTCTGTGGCTAAACATCTGAAGCGTTGGATCACCACATTCCAAACGCATTGGCTCGACCGGATTGCTGAGGGACTGTTCCAGCCATTGGCACAAGCCGGTTAACGCCGACTCACTGACGCGAACGGAATGCTGAAAACAAACCGATGCGAGATGTGTGCTGAGGTCAAACCAAAACTCATCACGATCATAGTGAGGCTCAGACGGCGGACTGACTGTGATGGCCAGGTCCCCGAGCTTCAGTCGAGCCATATGAAATTCCACAACAACACCCTGTCGGTTAGTTCTTCAAACGTCTTGGTGAGACACAAGCCGCATTGTCCTTATGGGAGGTTTGTCCCGGCCAGTGTATCCAGACAATCACGTCAGCATACGAATCTGTCAGGCGACTTTCAGAATCAAAGTCACCTTCCCGTGGGAGGGTCGGAGCTCCGCTCCGGGGAGGGCAACCGCGCAACAAGTGTCATCAACTATCCAACAGCCAGTCAATTCCAGCGGTTTGCCCTCTCCAGGCTGGAGAGAGGGGACGGTTAAAAGTAGACAGCGTCTGCGACCCGGCATTCAGATCTGCATTCGTGATCCAATCCAACCATAAGGTGATAATGACCTGACAGTGAGTCCATGAGAGTGCCCCAAATGGCACTATTCTCCAACAACCCAGAAACCAGTCAAACTACACGCATAGCCACGAGCTTCTCAGAAGAACCTTCAAAGAAGAGAGTCTGGATCAACAATCTGCTGAACTCCTAAGTCACTCAGGGACAACTCAAAAACAGCAAGGGTCTCTCCAACCAGTGAGAGCACCTCATGGTAAGCAAGTGATTTGCCTCCTTCGAACTCTGTTGTTGCTTCTGTCTGTGGTTTGCACGCGGATGCTTGGTCGCTTATCACGGCAATTAGGTGGCCTAGAGCGAGGGATTCTTTGCTCATTTCGCTAGCTGCTCCAAAAGGGGACTCGGCGATCTCCAAGTAAGCTTTCAGACGAACAAGTCGACCGTTGGTATGAGAACCGCACCACCTCCGATATGGAATCGACCCGGAGAACCTAAGATGCCCTCTGCTCGCGTAGAACCGGTCACAGCGGAACACGTCCTACCAGCTGACCTCGGTCATGTCGGCAATCTGATTAGCCAGCGAATTCACAGCGTCGTGCATCGC
>JBGCDN010000328.1:0-11064 GCA_045105495.1 Planctomycetaceae bacterium | reverse complement strand
CTTGTTAGCCGTCCCAGTTCAGAGCGAAAGCGGCTCAATTGACTCTCAGACCCCTGCAGCTGAACCGCAGACCGAAACGCTCGGTTCTGCAAAGCGACTTCAATGTTACGAGCTCCGTTACGAAGACGTTCACCGTATGACTTAGGCGACAAGTGCCGCTGATCAATGAGTGATGAGACTTCTAAGAACAATGCAAGTCCCTGAGTGCTACCAACTGTAGAGGCGAATCGGACCACACTCTGATCTGAATACCGAGCGGTAATCTTTTGATCCAAAGTCGGCTCATTTGACTCGCGACGTTGCGGACGAGGAGCTGGCAGCGGTTCATACCGACGTTCCTGCCGTTGCAAATCCGGACGACGATCCAGTTCCAGGTACGGGCGATCGCTGTTGTATCGATCTGCTGGCTCGCGTCGCTCCTGATGATACTCATCCAGTTGCCCACGCAGGCGACGCAGGTCATCACCCGATCGCAACCGATCAACCGGACGGGTTCGACGGGCACCCGAGTTGTCATAGCCGGAATAGTAGAACTCACGTGAAGGTCGTTCATTTCTACGTCGATCCCCACGATCCATCTCGTCGCGATACCCTCTCCACTCACGATCACGAGTCGAACGTGCTGGCGCCCGAAAGCCATCTGACGAAAGACTATCGAAAGAGTCTCGCGAGCGAGGTCTCGTCTCACGATAACGCGGTGACGACTCACCTCGTAAGTATTCAAACTCAGGAAACCGGTCTTTGCTGAATGTCGGATAATCGTATTGAGCCTGACCCGAACCAAGTCGAGCCTGACCTTCACCAAGCCGCGGCTGGCTCAGTTCAAATCGGTACTGAGCGTCTTCCGCCGACGGACGGCGAATTCGGCAAACGCCGTCTTTGCAATCCTGTGCGACCGCATTTGGTGCAAACACCAGCATCGCAACCAGGCCGGCAGCCAAAGTCAGCAGTGTGGATACTTGGTTTTTATCTTCGTTTTTGTTTTCGTTGTTTCGCAACATTTCTCTTTCTCCTTGTCCCTGGAAAGGTTCTCTTTGGATCGCAGCCGGCCTCTACACAGCGGACTGTGTGCTGGTCTGCATGGTTGGCGTCCAGTCTTCGACTTCACTCAGAATCGTTGGGCTGACAGCCTCACATAGCTCGCCTCGCATGACACGAACGTTGTCTGGAGCTTCAATTCCAATCTTCACTGAGCCGCGACCTGTCTTGATGACCTTGATCACAATGCCGTCGCCGATTTGGATAGTTTCAGTCGCTTTTCGAGTTAGAACCAACATTCGTCGTCTCCCTTCAATGGTTGTTTGAGCGAGTCACCTCCCTGTCGAGCGACTCAGACTGATACCAGACAACGCAACGTGTGTTCCAAACGCGACAGCAAAACACCCGATTCAGACGCAAGTCGTTACCTAATAGTCACTTACACTTTTTCAGGAAGCACCGAAAGCACTGCAAGAGTTGTAAACCAGGGGCAAAGATTACAAGAGATTACCCCTTGACTTGTAGAAGTGAACACGGCGACGTCTCACTTTAGCGCCAGTGTTCGGGGCCGGAGAATCGGCATGATCCGCAGGTATTACCCAGAGATGCGGTACGGCTGCATATCTGCAAGAAAGCGGCTGAACTCCACTCCCAAATCGCAGCTCAACTCCAAAGGCTGACCGGTTTCTGGATGTGCAACTCGAAGACTCGAAGCTGCCAACAACAGGCGGTTTAGCTGATAGCGACTAGCAAGCCGCTTGTTGTGGCGGTGATCGCCGTGCGCGGTATCGCCGACGATTGGATGAGATGCATGCTTCAGGTGCCGTCGAATCTGGTGCCGCCGGCCGGTCTGCGGCCTCAGCTCCAGAAGTGAGTACCGACTCGTCTGGTGACGTCCATCAGAAATTGGCAGCTCAAACCGGGAGATCGTCCGGAACTCGGTGACCGCCTCGCGTTCGGTCTCATGCTTTCGCGTCTCACTGCGAAGATCACGTACATCACACAAAGGCCGGTCCAACACGCCCGAATCCAGGCAATGACCTCGAACGAACGCCGTGTAGATCTTTTGAACCGCGCGCGATTCAAACTGCTTTGCGAAAGTTCGCGCGGCTTCAGAGCTTAAAGCAAACAGCAGCACACCGGATGTTGGCCGGTCCAATCGATGAACAGGAAACACCTTCTGCTGAATCTGATCGCGCAGTAACTGAACTGCGAACTCGCTGGCATCTGACGCAACTGACGTCCGGTGAACCAACAACCCCGGAGGCTTGTTAATCGCTACGCAAACGTCGTCCTGAAACAGAATTTCCAGTGGCGCTGCCGACGAATCCGGCTCAGCCGATTCTTCGCTCATCACGCATCTGCCGCGCGGACGGTAAGCCCGCTTGCAACGTCTGCCGCCCCAGAGGTCTTCACCAACCGGACTTCAAATCCGATTGACGTCGAAGGCGAATTAATAACAGCATGCCGCGTAAGCCCGGCTTGTTCTAACATCTCCCAAACTTCACCCGGCGTATGCCGTTCGTGCAACGCGTCCATCTGCAGGCCATGCTTCGCCCGCTTGCGACGTAGCGCTACCTGAAGCTCCGGATCAATATCGCGTCGTGGTTCATGAATCACGGCGGCACCGTTCGTCGCAAGTACGCGAAAGATCTCCTGAAAGGCTTGAACCGGATTGTCCCACTGATGAATCGTTGACTGGCTTGTCACGAACTCGATCGATTCATCGGCATAGGGAAGTTGATGAACGTCGTTTTGCTCAAGGAGAATTCGCTCAGACAGACCTGCGGTGCCGACAATGTCCGACGCCACTTCCAGCATCTCTGACGACGTATCCGTCCCGATCAAACGAAAATCTTTGAACCAGGAATCTCGCGCAAGCCGCAGCAGGAATTCACCGGTCCCGGTTCCAACATCAACAAGCCTTGGCTTTGCAAATCGCAGCCGACGCTGTTCAGACCGAACCGCACGAAGCACGGAGAGGTCGTAGTCGCGAAACGCTCTCACTTCAGCGCGAGAATTCGAATCCTGCATCACGTGTGCCCTGCTACCAAAACAGCAGTATTCGAAGTCCGGGCTCACAAAATCAAGTTCGCACGAGATTTGCCTGCAGGAATGCAGAACTTCTCTGCAAGAAGCTGGCTGTGCAAGTCGCCAACAATCGCCAACGGCGAATAAGATAGATCAATGGGACTACGCGAACTCTCAACCAGACCATGCCCGGTGCTATCGCTGGCACCAATGCAAGACGTAACCGACTTACCCTTCTGGTCGGTCACGCATCGCTATGGGGCAGCAGATGTTTACTTCACAGAGTATTTTCGCGTCCACAAGCACTCCACTCCCGAGCGGTTCATCCTGCGGTCGATTGACGAGAACCCAACCGGACGCCCCGTTGTCGCGCAGATGATTGGTAGAGATATTCCGCACCTCGTTAGAACGGCCGTCGAGCTTCAGAAGCACAATGTGATCGGCATCGATCTGAACATGGGGTGCCCTGCCCCCGTGGTTTGCAACAAGCATGCAGGCGGCGGACTTCTGAGGAACCTCGAAGAAACCAACGACATCCTGCTGGCCCTACGTGATGCCGTACAGTGCGACTTCACCGTCAAGACACGCGTTGGATTCGAAAGCGAGGACGAATTCGACCGCCTTCTTGATCTCTTCGCTTCACACCCAATCGACGCGCTCAGCATCCACGGTCGAACCGTCAAAGAGAAGTACCAAAGCCCAATTCATTACGACCGCATCCGGCAAGCCGTCGAACGCATGGATTGTCCAGTCTACGCCAACGGCAACGTCGTTTCCGTCGCTTTGGCTCAACGCACTCTCGACGAAACCGGAGCCGCCGGACTCATGATCGGACGTGGGGCGATTCGAAACCCGTGGCTCTTCGCGCAGATCCGATCGCACTTTGACCCCACGCTACCTGACCACGCAGGACCAACACTTAGCGATCTGCACCAGTACATCTGCGACTTATTCGACGCCATCCCGAAACCGGGCGTAGCAGAGAAGCTGCATGTCAAGAAGATGAAGCGATACATGAACTACATTGGCCAGGGCGTAGACCCGGACAATCAGTTCCTACACCAAATCCGCCGCGCGGAGACGAAGGCAGAGTTCTTCGCGATCTGCGACAAGTTTCTCTTGAACGACACACGTCTGCCGGAAGAACCACCTGCGACCTCAGCCGTCTTCGCAGGACTGGCGGGTTGACTACAGCACCGAAGCCGGCTTCCGCCCAACCGGCGCGCTGCGGCCGCTGGTTTTCAGGTCTTTCAGCAGAGCCTGCATCTGCTTGCGCTTTTCTTCTTCCTTGAAGAACAGGTTCGTGGTTTCACCTGGATCAGTTTTCAAATTGTAAAGCTGCCCCGGAGCTTCAGGAGCCGTATCCGGAAGTGCGTATTTCTGCAGTGCTCCGCGGTCATAGCGGTTGCCGCCAGAACCTTTATGGTCCAGGTATTTCCACTCGCCAACTCGAAGCTGAAACTCGCCTCGAAAACTCTGCGTAAGCATGTGTGGCCGAATCGATTTCTGTTCGTCTTGCTTGCCCAGCATCGCAGGCAACATGTCGAAACTATCGACCGCCGCATCGTCTGGAAGTTCGTATCCAACGACAGATGCAAGCGTTGCAAAAATATCAGTCGTGTTCGTCAGTTGAGCCGAAACCTGCCCTGCGGGAATCCTGCCTGGCCATCGCGCAATAAAGGGAACGCGGTGACCGCCTTCCCAACCGTCTCGCTTCATGCCTCTCCAACCGCCGGATGCGTCGTGATTATGATCCTCCCGCATCCAGTTCACATGAACCGTTTCGGCTCCATTATCTGAATTGAACAACACAATCGTGTTGTCATCGATGCCAAGCTCGGCCACCAGATCCAACGTTCTTCCAACCAACGTATCCAGCTCGAACACGAAGTCACCGCGCGGACCGCCTTTTGTCTTGCCGTTGAATTCCTTAGCCGGCAACACGGGAGCATGTGCGATTTGTGTCGAGAGCACAGCGAAGAACGGCTTCTCCGGCGACTGGCGCCGATGTTCGACGATGAACTTCTTCGTCTTCTCAAAGAACAGCAGGTCTGCATTCATGAAGTCGTAGCCGGGCGACATCCATCCCGCGTCGTTATCCCATCGCCACTTTCCACCTGGATTCGGAAGGTTGTCACGCTTATGCCTCTCGCTGGCCGGCACAGGCACCATCCCGTTCTCGATGTAAATGTAGAGCGGATCAGTATTGGGACAATTCGGAGTGATGAACGACTCATCGAACCCACGTCTGTTCGGCCCGTCAACCAACGGCGTGCTTTTTTCGTAGTCGATCAACAACGAGTTCTTGACCCCGCCGCCAAGCTTCTTTCCATCTTTGTCCAACCACGTCAGACCAACATGCCACTTACCGAATACGCCCGTTCGATACCCCTTCTCCTGAAGCATTTGACCGAGCGTCAACTGCCCCAGCTTGAGGTAGCTTGGCCCACCCGGCCCTTCCCACGCACCGCCGCCCCGACCTGTTGACCGAAAGATCTGATTCCCGGAAAACAGTCCATAGCGAGAAGGCGAACAAATCGTCGATGGACTATGCGCGTCGGTGAACCGGATGCCTTCGGCGGCCATTTTGTCCAACCGAGGCGTTTTGAACGCAGACTTCGGGTTGTAACAAGACAAATCGCCAAACCCGAGATCGTCGGCATAAACGATGATGATGTTGGGAGCATCCCCGGCATCGACCCGTGGAGGAAGAACCAGAAACGAGATGGTCAGAACAAAGCCGGCAGTCGTTCGAGACACGTCGCACTCCTCGCCACAATTAAAGCAGCAACCAACAACGGTTGAAGGTCACCTCATCGACAGCACAACGCACCAAGCTAGTTAGCCGCGTCGTCTTCACTGGATTCGCTTTCACTCTTGTCATCAGCAGCAACCGGACTTCCACCCGGATCCTGCGGATACAGCAAGACACGATCATGAGCCAACAACAACAGGTCAGCCCGTCCGTCGCCAGTGACATCAGCGATCAACGATTCGCGAGGCTCAACACCAGCTCGCGCCCGGTCGGCTGCGAAACTCTTGCCTTCGAAGACTTTGAAGTGAATTGCATGACGCAAGCCTTTCGTGGGTTCGAAGTTCAAAATCTCGACCATCTGAGATCGGGTATCGACAATCGCAAGGTCGGGTCGTCCATCTGCATTCAAATCGCCCGCAACGATGTCCTGAAAGAACACGCGTTCCAGCTTCGTCTCGAACGATGCGATTTCTTCAAGCGTCGGGTCTGACTGTTCCGCATACAAAACAGCGAACTGTCCTTTGCCAACCAACAACAAATCCTTCTTCCCATCGCCATTAAAATCACCAACGTGCGACGCGCGATGTTCAATGGCTCCCAGTTCAACTTCCTTCCATGGACGGAAAACATTGTCCTGTTTGCGAAGAACACGAAGCTTCTTGACGCCAGAATCAATAAGCACAATCTCGTTGCCAGCTTCGCCGTCCAGATTTAGCTCGGCACTACCATCGACTTCGGCCTTTGATTCAGCAGCGTTGTACTGATCAGCAACCTGCCATTGGTTCTCTTCGAACATGAGCCGACGAGCAAAGGTTTCCTGAGAGACCAGAAGGCCAGTCTTTTCATCCGACATCGACACGGAGACATTCGCTGCAGACAACTTACCTAGTTGAATGCCAGCGGCGGGTTTGAACTCGACAAGCTTATCACCTTCGTTCAAGAAAACCGCGGGCTGCTTGTTGAGATCAAAGAAGACAATCAAGTCGTGCTTGCCGTCGTTATTCACATCGACACTACGTAACTCTGTTGGTTCGTTTCTGGTCGCGAGATCCATCTCCGTAGCCGTATCCCAGCCATCTCCACTCATGCTCATCGCTTTGAGCACTCGACCGCGTGCCGAACCGTCCTTGACATTGCCGACGCAGACAATTTCCAGCGTGCCATCTGTGTTCAAATCAGCAACCTCGATGCACGTGGGAGTAAAGTCGACCTTCTTGCTACCCGGAGCTTTCGGTGTGATGACGAAGGGGACCGACCGCGGAAAGCTAAGCCGTCCATCTTTGTAGTTGCTGATGGCAACAACCTTCTCCTTAGTGCTCATCACAATAACTTCGGCTAGCCCATCGCCATTCAGATCGGCAATCCGAACATGATTCGCCCCCAACAGCCCGGGGAACGTTTTAGCCTGACCGAGTCCACGTCCTTTCTCCTGGAGAAAGACAAGCATCTGAGCTTTGTCCGGGTCTGTGCCGACAACATCGACCAACCCATCACCATTGATATCACCGATCTGGAAGTCGCGATCTTTACCGCTACCTTCTTCGCCGAACCCATACTGAGTTAGGCGAGCAGCCAGTTCGCCAGCCATCGGTTCCGGCCGCTTCATGCGTGAGACAGCCACGCGGCCAGTCCGAGTATCGATGGTCAGAATCTCGGTTTCTGGTGTCTCGTCAATATTAAACAAGGTCACTGAGCGAGGGCGCTGCAGGTCGAACCGAAGCTCTGGCCCCAGCTGACCACTCGGCAGTTGCATTCTCGCACACAGTCCACGTTTTCCATCTTCCGTCGCGAGGTACGACAAATCGTGTCGGCCATCCCCATCAAGGTCGGCGATTTGAACCAGCGACAGAGCAGTCGACGTATTCATGACACCAACCGGCGCGGCCAATGTTCCGTCTTCCTGTTGATACAAGAAATACGTCTTGGTTTTCCCAAGGACAACAATGTCGTCGCGTTTATCACCATTCAAATCGCCACACGCCATCATCCACGAAAGCGGTGTCACATTTGGAAGGCGAACCGTGAACCGCTTGCTCCAATCCGTCGCCTTCGCATCCTTCGATTGGTATCGCACAATCAACCGGTCCGGCGCGCCGAGGTAAACGATGTCTGTGGCATCGTCGTTATTGAGATCCCCGATCGTCATCGCTCCAACGGAACGGTCGACGGGAATCTTGACGTGCTCGAACCGCCAATCGTTTTTGATGTCATTGACGCGAGAAGGCTTCTCCGGTTCCCCTTCTTTCCGCTGCTGCAACAAGTCCAGTCGGCTATGGCTGTTATCAACCAACAACACATCCAACAGACCATCGCTGTTGAAGTCGCCTTTCACCATGTTCCCGGATCGGCGTTCCAGCTTGAATATTTCAATGCCGCTGAACCCGTAGTACCGCGACAGCGATTCCGACTCGTCCTGCGCGGACACCGTCGGTGATGCAGCGAACCAGGTCATTGCTGCAATAATGAGAAACGGCAACCAGTGTGATTTGGCAGGCATACAGACTTCTTTAATCAAATGGGCAAGTCGAAGAACCAATTCTGAACCTGTCCGACCAGCGGTTCAAGATTCACAGCGCGACAATCACGACGATCGTCCAGACTGTTCGATGTCAGACACCGTACTCTTCGCGGTATTTCGTGATCGCAGCCAGCGATTCGGCTCTATCAGCGTCGTCTTCCAGAAACGCGACCAATTCGTTGAGACCCACGATCTTGACGACGGACAAACCCATCGACGATTGAATCTCCTGCGTCGCCGACGTGGTTCCGGTACCTCGCTCTTCACGATCCAGCGAAATCGCGATCCCAACCGGTTCAGCTCCAGCCGCTGTAATAATCTCAACAGACTCTCGCGCGGATGTTCCGGCTGATACGACGTCGTCAACAATCAGAACCTTCCCATCCAACTTCGCGCCAACGGTCTGACCACCTTCTCCGTGATCTTTAGCTTCCTTCCGATTGAAGCAGTACGGCACATCACGTCCGCTGACCTCACAGATTCCGATCGCTATCGCAGCAACCAACGGAATGCCCTTGTACGCGGGCCCGAACAGCATGTCGTACTTAACACCACTGTCGATAATCGCCTGAGCGTAGTACCGACCAAGCTTCGCCAGGCACTGTCCGGTATCAAACCGCCCCGTGTTGAAAAAGTACGGACTCAGCCGGCCGGATTTCAGAGTGAACTCACCAAACCGCAGCACTTCTCGCTGCAAAGCGAACTCGATGAACTCTCGTTGATAGGCTTCCATTCGTCGTGGTCACATTTCAAAGGTGGCGGATAGCTGCCCGGTCGACAGCCAGACGGACAGAGCAAAGTCTACCTCTCTGCGCCATCGATCCAAAGTCAGTCTCTTATGACGCTTCCTTGACAGCGCCCATGCCATACTGCCCTAACCTCAGCGCGAGGATCCAGCCTTGCAATGGTGGCAAAGATGCGAGCCGCCGTGCTACCCTCAAACGATGGAGCAAGACTCGGGCACACGAAATCGAAAAGCTGCCTTCAGCGTTTTACGCTTGGTCATGGGCGCGATAACTATTCTGGGCGGGTTGTTTACGTTTCGAAGCAATCGACCAGTTCAGATCGTTCTCATTGTCGCCGGGGCGGCGTACCTGCTGTGGTCGTTTTCGCACCTCATTCCATCTCGACTGAAGCCATCCCGCTCGCGAGCCTTGCGGCGTGTCTACCGCGAACGGTTAAGAATGCCGACCGAGGTGCTGGTCTACATTGTGATCATGATCACGTTGGCTTGCGGTTCGATGCTGGGGCATTCCAACACACTGCTACTTGTTTTTTCGCTTATGGCAGGCCCGTTTATTTTGAATGGCTGGATCGTCTACGCCATGCTGCGACGGGTTGAAGTAAACCGCGAATGCCCACCGAGTGCAGGTGCTGGCGAGACGTTTTCGGTTCACATCACACTGCGGAACAAACGTCGCTTCCTATCCTGCCGACTCATGCGAATTGAAGACACGCTGTCGAACAAGTTGGAAGAACTCAAAGGCCGCGTTCTGTTTTTTCGGATACCGGTTCAGGAATCCCGCACGACGTCGTACCGCGTTCGTCTCATGCAACGCGGGATCTACACGCTGGGACCGACCTTGGTGAGCTCTCGGTTCCCGTTCGGACTAGGAGAACGCGGACGATACTTCGAAACGCCAGACGAAATTCTAATCCATCCACAGATCGGCGAGCTTTCTCCAGCTTGTTGGCGACGTGTGCTCGGAGACGACCGACCGGCACTCGAGCACAGAGCTCGCAGCGGAGTATTCGACGACGACTTCAATCAAATCCGTGAATACCGCCCCGGTGACCCCGTTCGCAACATCCACTGGCGAACCTCCGCCCGAATGAACGACTTGATGGTTCGAGAGTTTCAAGAGAACCGCGAACACGACGCCATCATTCTGGTTGAACTCTGGCAGGCACCTGACACTGCCGAATCAGACCTTCGCACTGAACTCGCTGCCAGCTTCGCGGCTACAGTTTGCCATCAGTTCGCTAAGACAACGCACAACTCGAACGTCGCTTTCTTCCTAACCGGAGACACCAACGTTGCGATTGTTGGCAAGTCGTCGCCAGACACGTGGACACAAATCCTGAACGCACTTGCTCGGTGTTCGGCATCACCGAATGCTGATGCAAGCTGGCTGGCACAGCAAGCCGCAGAAGTGAGAACAAAAGACCAAAGCCCAATTGTGGTCACAACTCGCGGACCAGATGATTTCGATGGAAGTACCAGACCGCGCGGCCATTTGGTTCACGCGACAGAAGCCACACTGAAGGAAATTTTCAGACTCGAAAACGACACACCTGCAGACCTACGACCTGCTACTGCCACGCCAACCGAGGTCCCGGTATGAAAGCCGACCGCGCAATGACGAATGCGGCATTCATTGTCGTGGCGTGGGCGAGTCTCATGCTAAGCCTCGCAGAAGGCCGCATTCTGCCGGTCCCACTTTCGTTCCCGGTGATCCTTGTCGCCTACATCACAAAGCGTCGCGGGGTGCTGGAATGCCCTACATGGCTCGCCGCGTTGGTCGGGCTGACGGCGTTCGGTGGAGCATTCCTCGAATACAGTTTGGGCGACATCGAAGCGCGACTTCTTTCGGTCGCGCACGTGGTTGTCTACCTGACATGGATCGTCTTGCTTCTGCGGTGGAGCACGCGCGAGTACTGGACGGTGCTGGCACTCGCATTGCTGCAAATCGCAGTCGGTGCGGTGCTGACGAATGAAGGCTGGTACGGAGGCATGCTGATTGTTGGCCTCGGACTGATGCTCTGGGCTATGTCTGTATTT
>JBGCDN010000327.1:0-6620 GCA_045105495.1 Planctomycetaceae bacterium | reverse complement strand
GTCAGCAGGTGTCGACCAACTGGAATTCTCATCGGCGCGTTCGCACCAGGTAATTCGGCGATCTTGTCGCAGCACGAGCTGCAGACCGTCACCCGAAAGGCAGGCTTCGTACGGTCGTGTATCCTGGGTAAATTCGACGCGAATCAACTGAGGTTCCGTCCAGGGGCCATCGCCTTTTGACATGGGATTCGTTTTAGAGTTACTACCGGGTCGGTCTCCGACCGGCCTGTCAAACGGAATCGTGATTCGATTTTTTTCGCCTGACAGTACGCTGATGTCGTCAATCCGGAGCCAGATTCGGCGGACTTTGTCCCCCGCTGCCTGGTCGTTCGCGATGAAGATTCGATCGGCTGAAAAATTGCTGAGTTCTGATTCAGCAACGCCTGCCAACCGTACCAGCCCGGAATCGTATCGCTGTGAACCTGCGGCGTTGGCATCGCTGAAGACTCGAATCCGAACATTTCCGCCACCATCGTAAGTCAGCTCAACACTTTCGGTTCCGTTGGCATTCAGGCGGTCACTTTGCACTGCGTAACCGTGAGTAATCCCTTCCTTCGTATTCGGAAAAATGCTCCAATCGCTCACGCCGTACTTCAAAATGTGATTCGAGTGCCCCATCAACGAAACGCCAAACAAGTTGTCAGCGTCGTTGGCCAGGCCAATGGTAAGCTGTCCCCAGTTTTCTGCCTGTAGATACTTTTCGATGTTGAAAGTTAGTGTGAATTCATCTGCCTGGGTAAGAGGTGCGAACGTCGACTTGGATCGGATGAATTCGAGCGACGATTCTTCGCCCGTTCCGTTCTTCCAGCCGGCAAACAGCTCTGCGTTCAGATCACCTTCACCGACCAACATTGTGAACAGTTGACTCGGCCCTGTGACATCATCCGTGTCGCTGCCAACCCAACCGTTTTCGCTGCTGCCTTCTCCCCCGGCGCCGTCTTCCAGCTGTGGATCGTATCCCAGTGAATACGCTCGAGGCGACGTTGGATATAGGGGACGTTCATCCCACGGCTGTTTCTCGCGGCCTTTCTCAGGGCGAAGGACTCTCCGAATGGTCACAACAGGTCGAGCGCCTCGAGTCACCGTCAGGCTCGAACCATCGAGCTCAAAGCTGTCGCCTGCATCTGCAGGCAATGAAATTTTGTACCGTCCGGACGAGCACCAGAACTCTGTTTTGCCTGTTCCGACACGGAAAATCTGATCTGGTTTCTCATCGGCGACCAGTGTTACCGAAACATCAATTGTGGGATCGGCAACGATCCGCAGGTAAGCACCGTCTGTAAGTTTCAGCCAGATGACGCCCAGGACAAAGGCGACCGTGACACCTGCCGCGATTAGCCACTTCCACCAGCTTCTCGCAGAAGTCGGAAGGCTTGACGCCCCCACGGTTTGTGCGACCGTGCCGTTCGCGGTATCTGGCGGCACGAGTTGGCAAGCGGCGGTGGCGTCCGGGCCGCGTCGACGCATTGCCTCGGCGAACGACGACTTCAGGTCGTGGCCAGCTGCGAACGGCTTCAAACGCTTCGCGACCTCTCGCATGTCGAAAGCGCGATCCTGAGGGTCGCGGGACAGCAGCCCATCAATCAGTTCGACAAGGTCGGGCGGCAAATCGTTCCGGTGCGTTCCAATGGACGCCGGCGTCCTGGTAACCAGACTATGAAGCAGAGTGACCGCGTTCCTCACTTCGCCGAACGGCGTTGAGCCAGAGAGAAGTTGATACAGCGTCGCTCCGAGGGAATAGACGTCTGCCCGAGAGTCCACCTGCGATCCGGTGGCCTGTTCGGGAGCCATGAACCGCAGGGTTCCCATCAACTGGCCCTGATCCGTGAGCTGACTGGACGCGCCTTCAGTCGCCAGCGCAATCCCGAGATCCATGACCTTGACCACGGGTGTGCCCAGCGAGTCCTGCGTGAGCATTAAGTTGGCCGGCTTGATGTCTCTGTGTACGAGGCCCTCGTCATGAGCGTACTGGAGACCAATCGCCGCCTGACGAGCCAGCTCGCAGGCATTTGGAACACTCATTGGTTTGCGCTTCGTCACCAACTTCGAAAGGTCCACGCCGCGCAGCATTTCCATGACCAGAAAATGGCGCCCGTTCAGATCTCCCGCATCCAGAGCGCGAACAACGTTGGGGTGATCCAACTCGCCGACAACCTGCATCTCTCGTTCGAACCGACGCACCGATTGATCGTGCGCGACCGCCTGATCGGACAGCAGCTTGATGGCCACTTCCTTGTTCAAGCGAAGATGACGTGCACGGTAAACCACGCCCATACCGCCCTGACCCAGTAACTCAAGCACCTCATAGTCACGGATTTGCGTCACAGTTGGCAGCACAGGCAGTTGTGCCGCAGGTACCGGTGCGGGGCCCGCTACGAGCACATCAATCAGAGCATGGCATTCCGATTCATCTGAGTAGCCAACCCTGTTCTCGAGGGTCAAACCCAGCAAAGAATTCTGCGCACACAACGCGGTCACGTGTTGCTCGCAGCTGCTGCATGCGCCTAAGTGGTCCGCGACGGTATCGGCTTCGGCATCAGCGAGGTCGCCGAACACCCAACTCCGCAGCATTTTTTCTGGTGGGCATTCTGGCAGCATTGTGCCTCAAACGATTCTTGCTTTCGACAGCTTCTAACAACGTGAACAAAGTACACAAGAGTCTTGCGAATCAGCGCCACGCGCAGGCTGCTGACTCTTCACGCCTCAGGGACTTTCAAAGGACCAAAAACATCCGGCAAATCATCCTGCAACAGCCCTCTGAGCTTCTTCGTGACGCGGAATTTTGCCTGCCGAACAGCTTTGGAAGACATGTCCAACTCCTCGCCAACCGCGCTGGCTGGATTACCGTCGACGGCCATTCTCCAGAATGCCTGCCAAGTCCTCGGATCGAACTCGGCTCTGAGTATTTCTATGGCAGACTTTAGCAGCAGTTGGCGAGCTGTTGTTCCGCTCACGCTCTCGGGTTCATTTGGCTCTTGCTCCAGCCGGGCGAGGCGAATATTGGCATCGCTCCCGCCTATTCCCGGCGTGCCTTTCCCTTTATTGCGAAAATGGTCGAGGATCCTGTGCCGTGTGATTCCCCACAGCCATGAGCGGAATGCCCCCGCACTTTTTCGACCAGGGTCAAACGACTGAATCTTTGTCATAACAGTCTGCAGCACAATTTGAACAACATCTGCTCCGTCCGCTGCCTGCAGACCAGCATTCCGGCACCAGTTGTAGACCAGCGGCCCATAGAGCCTCACGAAGCGCTCCCAGGCTTCCTGATCGTTCTCGCCAATCTTGCCCAGCAACGTGGCGGAAGTTGGCGGACTCACATCGTTCACGAGGATCTCTCAAAGTTCATTTGCCACTCATGGCGGGCCTGAATGAACGAGCCAGCCAGGCGACATCAGCAGTGGGCCTAAACAAACGCAACTCCCGCATTAGAACGAAATCAAGAAATTTCGGTCAGACGCGTGGCGCGTTGTCGCACTAAAAGTAGGGCCAAACGAATCAAGATCTTCTGTTGCCAGCGTGGCCCGCAACATCTGGGGCCATTGTGAAGAGCAAATCGCTCGCCAGCAACCCCCGAAACGCGTCCACTTGACGCAGATTCGGAGATTTAGTTGTTGGCAAGAATGTTCTTTTCGGAGGTGGCTGCTTCGCTTTTCTAGCCGGCGCTGCACTGGTTTGGTGCTTTGTTTTCGTTGCCGCTGTGAACTACCTGACTGGCCCCAAATAGGAAAGTGTTGACGGCTCTAAAGCCAAACCACCTGTCGCGAACCTCGCGGAAGAAGAGTTCGCAACTTCGCACAGTGGTGATTCGCCTGCAGTACCCCAGAAAGACGACTCTGCAAATGACAACGCCCAGCCTGATCTTCAGTCGCAGCAACCAAGCGAGCATTCGAACACGCCCACAACGGCCGTTGAAAAATAGCACCGATTCAACCGTTCTTCTTACCTGCATTCACACGTCACATTTAGAGAGCTTCAAATGAAATCACTGATCTGTCTTGCCCTGGTTGCCAGTTCGTCGGCAGCCGTTCTGCCCCAGTCGTCAGCAATGAAGTTGCCCGCAACTCAACGTGTCGCTCATGCACTCGTTCAAGTGCAAAACGGCAATGCCGCGATCGCCATGAACACGATGGAAGCGAAGACTCAGGAGTTTGAGGTTCCGGTGACGTACACCGTCGAAGTCAATGGCCGGGTGGAACAACGCCAGAAGACAGAAAGCCGAACCCGTTGAGTTTGAATCGGAAGCCAGAACTCCGGTAGCAAAGGCCTGCAAGTATCGGCTGACCTGGATTAAGCAACTGCAGGACTGGGCTATGGAGGACCTGCTCCGAGCAATTCGTAAGCGCCCGGTGAACTACAGGTATTTTTTCTGTTGTAGTTCCTGCAGTCTTCTGTCAGCGATGTTTCATCGTTCGGATGGGTTGGCTTTGCAGCTGGCGATGAGGCTCATCAGGATGGCGGCGCGGTCGCCGGCTTTTCGGCTGCCGATGAAGAGCCAGTTCTTCCGGCCAATCGCGATTGGCTTCACGGTGCGTTCGCTGATGTTGTCGTCGATGTTCAACTCGCCGTCTTCGATGTAACGGTTCAGCGCCGTCCACTGGTTGCAGGTGTAGGTGAAGGCTTTGCCGATCACGCTTTTGGGAAGCACGTTGGTCTCTTCCTCATCGAGCCAGGTTTGCAGGTCTCCCAGGAGTGGAACTGCATGTTCTTCGCGCAGGGATTTTCGCGTCGTGGCATCGACGTTTTGTTTCGTGGCCGCGCGTTCGATTTCGTAGAGGCGACTAATGACCGCCCAGCACGCGCGACCTCGATGATCGCGCCGCTGTCTTTGATGTTGGAGCCGGAATAAATTCCGTCGTAGCCGCCGTACGCATCGGCTTGCAGGTAGCCGGTGAAGCCTGCGAGGAACGCGGCGGGGCCGGCGCGTTTTCTGGATTTCGGGAGGAACAATTAAAGGAACAATTAAAGGAACAATTAAAGGGGTCAGGCCTCTTTAATCCAACTTTGGTTTCGTCTACGATGAATGAATGCCCCGCACGAAACGAGTCTGCCCCGCTAACGAAGTATTCCATGTTCTCAACAGGTCTGTCGCGAGACTGACGCTGTTCGAGAAGCCGGAAGACTATGATGCATTCATGAGAGTGGTTGACGAAACCTGGCAAGTTGTCCAGCTGCGAATTCTCGCAATGGTTGTGATGCCAAATCACTGGCATTTTGTGGTCAAGCCAAAGACAGACGACCAGGTCACTGAGTTCTTCCGACGACTGACAGTCACCCACACCATGAGGTGGCATGCCCACTTCGACACCGGGGGAACCGGGCACCTTTATCAGGGCAGGTTCAAGTCGTTCCCAGTTCAGTCTAACGATCACCTGCTGACTGTTATGCGGTATGTCGAACGCAACCCAGTCAGGGCAAACCTGATTGAGAAAGCGGAACTCTGGCAATGGAGTTCCGCGTTCGCTCGACAAGCCAAAGCGAGTGAGCAGCGTCCGTGGCTGTGGCTCCCCAAACAGCCCTCACTTCCGCGACAATGGAAATCCATTGTGAACAAACCTCAAACAGAGAGTGAACTGAAAGCCCTGCGACACTCAGTAAAGCGAGGAACTCCATTCGGTTCCGACCGCTGGATTAAGAGTGCAGCAGCCCGACTAGGACTCGAATCAACGACAAGGCCACGAGGCAGACCAAGAAAACAGTCCTGACCCCCTTTAGTTGACTCTGAATGGGACGCGATCAAGCGGATCGCTGAGAAACTTCAAAAAGAAGTGATCAAACACGGCAAGGGAAATTGCCGGATGAGGACCATTCGACACACAATCAAGCCGCGGAGGGACGGGCCCTACGAGCAGACCCAGTGCACCATCCTGGCATGTGTCTCAAAGACCGGTTGGTCATTCTCGGCCACTTGCAGATACCGGTGCAAGCCGCGCGGTGTCGGCAGAGACGCGATCGGCTGTTGCTGCGGAACCAATGTGTACTTTAGCTTTGATTACACTGGCAAAGGTGCACCCGGCGACTGCAAGGGGGGCTGGCGAAATACGGTTCCCTGTTAACAGAGGACCGATCGATTTCTAAGAGGCGAGAGCTATGAGTTGGTTTACGCTTACGGTGGCGTTTTGCATCACTCCCGGTGGGAATGAAGACGACATCCGCGAATTCTTAGCGGCTACTGAGGCGGCTTGGGTTGCATCCGAACCCGTGGTTGGTGAGATAGTCGAGGAGACTCAGTTTCCGGAAGAGAGGGCCGCTCGAAAATGGCGAAACACTCGCCCATTCGGGTTTGACGAGTTATACGACAAGTCCCCAATGATGTCGTCGAAGATTATATGTAGAGAGTTCTCCAAGCGCGACTCGACATTCGCCTTTAGGATGGCACTTGCGTGCTCGCCAGATTTCTTGTTAGGAATTAACTATCGGCTTCCGGCAGTAGGAAAACAGCCACAGCCACTGTTGTGGGCAGCGCATGATCGGTTGGAGGTGTTACGAGGCGTGCAACTAGCTTCGTGCCTTGAAGATACGAAATTCCGATCGAGATACATGAGTCTCGTGGTATGGCAATCGAGTTTCTTGAGCCACTTCGAACCCAACAAACATTATGAACTTGGTCGCCTTGCTGTGCG